>JAADFN010000081.1 GCA_013152895.1 Acidobacteriota bacterium
ACAAGCCCGGGGCGGGGCGCCAGCCCCGGCGGCATGAGCTTCGAGCCGGACCCGCGCTCGCGCGAGGGACGGATCGACGCGAATGACGCGGTCCGGCCGTTGGCCGGGCCTCCCGGGCGCTGACCGCGGGCCTGCTGGAAGCAGGCCCTCCCGGGCGCCCCCACGGTCTCGCGACGAACACGAATGCTGGTCAATCGAGAAACTCGTGTATGTCACTGTCACCGTACGTCTTGGTGAGGCGGTACCCCCTCGTTCGTCCGCAGACGTGGTACCACTGCTGGGGCATGACGGTGGTCCGGATGACGGGGATCACGTGGGCCGCGGGGCGAGAAAGAAGCTGATGAGGAGGTCGAGGAGCCCGGTGCCGCCTTCGGCGAGGACCGAATGGCCCGCGCCGGGAACGATGTGAAACGTCGAGACTGGAATGGCCTCGGCGATCTCCTCCGTGTCCTCGCGGGCGACGATCGCATCCCGTTCTCCGGCGAGCACGAGCACTGGCGCGGTGATCGTGGCCAGCTGCGGGCGAAAATCGAGTCCCCCGCGGAGGCAGGCGAGCGCATCCAGGATACCGGGCATGTCTGCCGGGTCCGGACCGTAGAGATCCGCCACGGCCTCGACGAGCTCCGGGTGGGCCTCGTGAAACGGCGGGGCGAAGGCGAGCGTCATCAGGGCGTGACCGAACTCTCTCGGTTGCAGGCGGCGAGCCAAGGTGTCGAGCAGGTCGAGCATCTGCTTGCCGTGGCGGGAGAGGTGGGCCGCACAGGAAGCAACGGCCACACGTGCGACTCTCGCCGGGTGGCGAATGGCGGTCTGGAGGCAGATGGCGCCGCCCATGCTGGCGCCGAAGAGGGACGCCGTGGAGAAACCGAGGTGATCCAGGACGGTGGCGATGTCGTCCGCCGCGCGCTCCAGGGTGAACCCGAGGCCGTTCCTGGAGCCGCCGACCCCTCGATTGTCCGGGCAGACGACGGTGAAGTGACGGCCAAGCACGGTGGGCAGCCCTCCCCAGATGCGGGAGGTTGATCCCACTCCGGCGGCGAGAAGCAGCGGTGGCCCCTCTCCCGTTATTGCGACGCTGACCGGGCCGTTTGGCCCTTCAATGACCAGGTTCTTCATCCGTGACCTCCAGTGCATGGGCCGTGTGATGCGCATGCCGGCCGTCCAGACGGTGGCGGAAAAGCCCCCACCGCGCCACATTATGATAGGGGAGAGGACGGCGAAGATGGAAAAATCCGAGCTCGACAGGTTGACGAGGGCGGTGGACGACCTGGCGGTCGCCCATCCTTCCGGAAAACTGGTCTGCGTGGCGTGCGCGCACCGGTGCAAGCTGGCCGAGGGCGCGCGCGGTATCTGCCGCGTGCGGTTCCGGGAGCATGGGCGTCTCCACGTTCCATGGGGGTACACGGCCGGAGCGGCCGTCGATCCGATCGAAAAGAAGCCGTTCTTCCACGTGCTTCCAGGCTCCGGCGCCCTTTCTTTCGGCATGCTCGGTTGCGACATGCGATGTGACTTCTGCCAGAACTGGATGACCTCTCAGACGTTACGCGATCCGCGCGCCACGACGCGCGCCCACCGTGTTAGCGAGGAGGAGCTTGTCGAGGCAGCCCTCAGCAGCGGCAGCGCGTCGGTCATCTCCACGTACAACGAGCCGCTGATCACGTCGGAGTGGGCGCGGTCGATTTTCGGGCGGGCGCGCGCACGGGGACTTCGAACGGGCTACGTGTCGAACGGGCATGCGACAACGGAAGTCCTCGAGTATCTTGCGCCGGTCCTCGACATGTACAAGGTCGACCTGAAGGCGTTCCGGGAGCGGACCTACGCGAAGCTCGGGGGGCGGCTGAGCGCCGTTATGGAAACGATCGGCGCCCTGCACCGCATGGGGATCTGGACGGAGGTCGTCACGCTGGTGGTTCCCGGGCTCAACGACGATCCTGCCGAGCTCCGGGAGATGGCCCAGTTCATCGTTTCCGTCTCCCCCGGTATCCCGTGGCACGTGACGGCGTTTCACCCGGATTACCGGCTGACCGGCCGTGGACCGACGCCGGCGCGGGCGCTTGCCGATGCGCGCACCATCGGGCTGGAGGCGGGGTTGCAATTCGTCTACGCCGGGAACCTGCCGGGGAGCGTGCCCCACGGTGAGGACACGCTCTGCCCGGGCTGCGGTGCCGTGCTGGTCGAGCGGCGCGGCTTCCAGGTTTTGCGCAACCGGATCGGAGCCGATGGCCGCTGCCCCACGTGCGGGCACATCATCCCAGGCCTCTGGGCCTGAGGGCTTGGAGGAGACGGTCGCCCTCTCCCCTGTCATTCAGAGGAGGCGACGCCGACGAAGAACCCGGGCTACCCCTGCTTTCCCGTGGTCGAGAGTCTCAACGGGCAGTAGAGCGGACACCGGCTGATCCCTGCCGTTGCCAGGGGAATCAGGCCAACGAGGCCCCACCAGCTGTGGTACCCCCATCCAATCCCGAGGATGGCCAGGCCGATGATGACGCGAATGATCCGGTCAGTTGAGCCGAGATTCTTCTGCATGGGTCTCCTTCTGCGCCTGCGTTTGAGCCGGGACTGCCCTGGGCGTCAGCACCTGCGCATGGGCCAGGCCGTACACCTGGGCGTTTCTGTCGTAGATGGCCATGGCGACGGTGTACCGACCCGTCACCGGAATTGTGAACGTCATCGAATAGGCGAACGGGACTCTCGACTTTTGCAGCTTCGGCAGCACGGACGTTGGCACGTTGATGCTCTGGTGCTCCCGCTTCAGGCTGACGATCGAGCCATCGGCCCTGTAGACCGCCATGATCACATCGGCATCCGCGACGCTTGTCTTCTCATCCTTGGGAAGGAACGTCAACATCCGGACCGGGGTCAGGACCGTTGCCTTGATGGAGATCTTGCCAGCCTTCGGGTGTGCAGAGACTCGAACGGTCGTCGGGAGCCCGCCGCCGGTCTTCGGAAACGTTGCCGGCGACTCCATCTGGGAGATCACGAGACTCTCGGGGCCGAGGTCGTAGAAACCGGTTCTGTACCGGAGCTTCAGGCCGGGGCGCTTGACCTTGACAACGATCTTGTGAAACGCGTCATCGTGCCCGTGGTTGGCGCGGTACGCCAGGGAGTAGTAGGTCTTCAGCTCGCGATCGACGATCTTGAGAGCCGGAGCGGTCGCGTTCATGTTGAAGTACTGGCCGCCGGTGGCATCGCTGAGCATTCGGCCGAGGCCCTCGAGGTCGGACTGCGTGAAAGTGCTCGTGACGTCGGGGCCCCCACTTGATGAGGCGTCGACGTTACCAAGCGGTTGTTGCAACCCCTCTGCGTTGGAAACATAAATCCTGAAGCCCGCCGTGTTCGCCATGCGCTCGATCTCGCGCCAGAGATCGTGGGCGAGGCCTACATAGGTTGCGAGCACGGTGTCGAAGCCCTGGCGCAGAATAGGCTCCGTGTTCTGCGGTTGCAGGTTCGAAAGTGGGCTCGATCGCCGGGTGAGGTCCATGTTCCCAGTGACCAGGAAGCACGCTTTCTTCCCGGGCATGGCCGCGTACGCCCGGAAAACATCGAGGAGGCCACGTGCGAGGCTGTTGTAGACCTCGATGTTCTTCATGGCGAACTCGCGGTTGGCGTAGTTCGCCAGCTTGTCCTTGAAATCCGCCATGACGTCGGATTGCCGCTTGAAATAGTCCGAGATTCCGTTTGTCGGGCGCGCGCCGCTGACGAGCTGGTACCCCATCGGATCGAAGATCAAGCTCGAATCGAACCCGTGGAGAAGCCGGTATCCCGGTTGATGATCCACGGCGTCGAGGGCGCCGAGCACCTGCGTGATGTTCGAGGTGAACGGTAGCAACACCTTGGGTTCGAGCTCGATCAGCACAACGGCCCAGTCAACGTCCTTGCCGGCACGCTGGAGGACGAACTTCCGGGTCGATTGAACGGCCCTGTGCAACCATGGCTTACTGACAAAGTTCATGTCGAACACCAGGGCGATGTGCCTCCGGTACCGGACGTCCGATGTGTCCTTGATGACTCTTTGCGTGTTCTTGGCGCTGCCCAGGTACACCGAGCCGTCGACGACCTTCGCGAAGTTGGTGATCTCTTGCGGGACGCCGTCCTCAAAGACTTCAAAGTCGTTCTTGGTCAGGTCCGTAACGGGCGAGCCGTGGCGTGTGACCATCACGTCGACGTTGACCGTGTTGACCTCCACCGTTCCGGTGAAGGCATGTTCCGACCCGGCGGTCGCGAGCTGGGGTGCAACCGCCAGCGCAATCCCCGCAAGGGCCGCTGTCAAGAAACGAGTATGAGCTCCAAGCATCATGATGACCTCCATTCGTCATCGCGTGGAGACATCCATTGGACGATGAAACGCCTTCGAGCTGGATGACTCCAGCCGCCAATAACCCTTAAAGACAACACATCTGATCTCCGCCTGATTCCAGGTCTCTGCGTAGAAGAGCTCCTGTCCGGGATCATGCGGCCATGACCTCCTGCATGGCCCGTCCGGCGATATCAACGTCCCTGGCAGAGATCTCGTAATGTGTGACCATCCGGATCCGGTCGGGCCCCAGCGCGTTCGCCAAGATACCTCGCTCGCGCAGGCGGGCAACGGCTTCGGGCGCGCGCAGGGGTGCCTCTTCCTCGATTCTGAAAAAGACGATGTTGGTCTGGACAGCGCCGGGATCGAGATCGACATGGGGCGCCTCGGCGACCAGCTCGGCGAGCCGGCGGGCCGTGGCATGGTCCTCTGCGAGCCGGGGGAGCATCTCATCGAGAGCGACGAGCCCCGCTGCGGCCAGGATCCCGGCCTGGCGCATCCCGCCGCCGAAAAGCTTGCGGATACGCCGGGCCTCGCGGATGGTGTCCGCATCTCCAGCGAGCACCGACCCGACGGGAGCGGCCAGCCCCTTGGAGAGGCAGAACATGACGGTGTCGCAGCCGCGGGCCAGCTCCGCCGCGCTGACTCCGGCGGCGGCCGCCGCGTTGTGGATGCGCGCCCCATCGAGGTGCACGGCGATGCCGTGGGTCTTCGCGACGCCGACGAGCTCGTGCATCCGTGCCGGTGGGATGACGCGTCCACAGGCGAGGTTGAGCGTGTTCTCCAGGATGAGCAGCCGCGTCGGCGTCCGGTAGAGCGATTTCGGCTGGATGGCGCGTTCGACCTGTTCAGGCGCGAGGATGCCATCATCCGTCTGAATAGGCCGTGGCAGCGCCCCGGACAGGGCAGCCATGGCGCCCATCTCGAAGTTGAAGATGTGGGTCCGGACCTCCCCGATGACCTCGGATCCGGGGATGGTGTGCAGGTGCACGGCGATCTGGTTGCCCATGGTTCCGCTGGGAACGAACACGGCCGCTTCCCGGCCGAGCAGGCTGGCGGCGCGTTCTTCGAGCCGCCTGATGGTAGGATCTTCCCCGTAGACATCGTCGCCAACCTCGGCCGAAGCCATGGCCCGGCGCATGGCCGGTGTGGGGTGGGTGACCGTATCGGAACGCAGATCGATCATCTTTCTCATGGTCACATTTTACTCCCCATCGTGCCCGTTGTTCCGAGCACCGTCATGCCCCTGGGGGGCACCAGGACAGGGACGAACACGGGGCGTCGTTGGCTTCACCAAAACATGCGATGACAGTGACATAGACAAGGTTCTCGATTGACCGGCATTTGTGTTTGTCGAGAGACCGTGGAGGCGCCCGGGAGGTCCTGCTTGCAGCAGGCCCGCGGTCAGCGCCCGGGATGCCCGGCCTTTGGCCGGCCCGCGGTC
>JAADFN010000082.1 GCA_013152895.1 Acidobacteriota bacterium
GCCCCGGCAGCGGCGCCCAGCGCACGTACGGCGCCGGGTCCGCGCGCGGCAGCGGCGGCCGGGGAGGGGAGCGCGCCCCACAGGGAGGTCAGCCGGTTGACGGCCCCTCCCTCCAGGTCGATGCACACGAACGGCTCCGGCTCCAGGTTCTGAATCTCGTGAACGAGCGTCCGAACCTGATCCGCCGACTCGACATTCCGGCTGAAGAGGATGATGCCGGACGGCCGGACGTGCTCCAGGACGGCGGTTTCTGCGGCGCTCAGGGCCCTTCCCGGTACCCCGACGATCAGAGGAAGCTCCCCAAGCTGCATCATGTACTGTCCCTCCGCCGCGGGGATGACGGTCTGACACCCCGTGGCGTTGTCCTGATTCGCTCGTTTATTGTGCCATCACCCATCGAGTTTCTCCTTGAGCCGCGCGAGGAGATCCAGGGCCTCCAGGGGCGTGACCCGGTTGACGTCTACCCGTTCAAGCTCCCGGAAGATCTCCTCGCTTGGAGGGGGGAAGAGATCGAGCTGCTCGATCCGACCGCCCGGCGCCCCGTGTGGCCCGCGCGCCTGGCTCTCGCCGAGGAAGGTCAACTCGTTGCGTTCGAGGTTTTCGAGGATCTCCTCCGCCCGGGAGCACACGTCGGACGGGACCCCGGCCAGCCTCGCGACGTGAATGCCGTAGGAGCGATCCGATGGGCCGTCCACGACGCGGTGGAGGAAGAGGATCGATCCCTCCCACTCCTTGACGGCCATCGAACGATTGATCACGCGGGGCAGCTGGCGGGCGAGGTCGGTCAGCTCGTGGTAGTGCGTGGCGAAGAGAACGCGGGCGGCATGCTCCGGGCGATCGTGGAGGTATTCCACGATCGACCAGGCCAGGGACAGCCCGTCGAACGTGGCGGTTCCACGTCCGACCTCGTCCAGGATGACCAGGGAGCTGGGTGTCGCGTACCGGAGGATGTTCGCCGTCTCGGTCATCTCGACCATGAAGGTCGATTCGCCGCGGGCCAGCATGTCCGAAGCGCCGACCCGCGTGAAGATCCGGTCGGTCAACCCGATCGTGGCCTCCGCGGCCGGGACGAACGATCCCGCGTGCGCCATGAGCACGATCAAGGCCGCCTGTCTCAGGTACGTCGACTTGCCCCCCATGTTGGGGCCCGTGAGCAGGATGATGCTGTGCTCATCGGGATCGATGACGACATCGTTGGGGATGAACGGTGGATCTCTCTGCAGCTCTTCCAGGACCGGATGCCGGCCGTCACGGATGACGATCCTGCGGCTGGGCTCCATCAGCGGGCGGCAGTAGTCGCGTTTGATGGCTCGATCGGCAAACGCCGCGAGGACGTCGGCGTCGGCCACGGCTCCGGCGGTTGCCGCGATGCGGGGTGCTTCCGCCTTGAGAAGCTCGACCGTCTGCTGGTACAGCTCCCGTTCCCGCCTCATCGCACGCTCCTCGGCGCTGAGGATCCGGGATTCCAGCTCCTTGAGCTGGGGGGTGATGAACCGCTCGGCATTGGTCAGTGTTTGCCGGCGCTCATACTCCTGAGGGACCCGGCCGAGGTTGCTCTTGCTGATCTCGATGTAGTAACCGAAGACCTTGTTGTACCGGACCTTCAACGAGGAAATCCCGGTCCGCTCGCGTTCGGCCGATTCGATCCCGGCGAGGAGCTCCTTGCCCCCGCGCGCCAGGCGGCGTTGCTCGTCGAGCTCCTCGTCCCATCCCGGGCGGATGACGCCGGACCCGACGATCGATGGGGGCTCATCCGCAATTCGCTGATGCAGAAGCGCGTCGAGATCTTCCATGGGGTCGAGCGTGTCCGCCAGCCTTCGCAGGAGCGGGCAGGCCGAGGGCTCGAGCGCAGCCTTGATCCCGGGCAGGCGATCGAGCCCCGAGCGGAGCGCTTCCAACTCCCTCGGCGTGACCAGGCCGAGCCCCACGCGGCCCGCGAGGCGCTCCAGGTCGGGAGTGCCATCGAGCGCGGTCCGGATCTGCTCCAGCAGACCGGCGTCGTCCACGAGCTCGGCGACGGCGCGGTGCCGGGACTGGACGGTGTCCATGTCGATGCTGGGACGGACGATCCAGTCGTGTAGCCGCCGGGCGCCCATCCGGGACAACGTGTGATCGAGGATATCGATCAAGCTACCACGCCTGGAGCCGTCCGCGGAACGTTCGACCTCGAGGTTTCGCAGGGTCGCGCGGTCGAGGATCAGGCCATCCCCGGGGAAACGTCGCACGAAGGCCGAAATGTGGCTCAACGAGCCGTGTTGGGTCATCTCCACGTACGCCAGAAGCGCCCCGGCGGTCCCGGCGAGGGGCTCGCCCGGCATCAGCTCGAAACCGCGGAGAGAGGCGACGCCGAGAACGCGTTTGAGGCGCTGCTCACCGGCGGAGGGGGAGAGCTCGCCGGGCGCGACCGGCGTCACCGTCGGCAGCGGCAGCTCGGGGGGCCAGAGGTCCTTCCACCCCTCCCATCCCTCGGCAACCAGGATCTCCCTGGGCCGGAGCCGGGCCAGGTGCTCGGTCAGGGTTGCTGCGTCGGGGCAGGACAGTCCTTCGAACGTCCCGGTGCTGACCTCGATCCAGGCGAGGGTCGGATGCTCGGGGTCGCCGCCGAGCGCGGCCAGGAAACAGTGCTCGGCGCCGTCGAGCAGACCCGTGTCCGAAATCGTCCCGGGCGTGTGCATCCGGATGATCTCCCGCCGGACCAGGCCCTTGGCCGTCGCCGGGTCCTCGACCTGCTCGGCGATGGCGACCCGGAATCCGTGTTGCAACAGCTTGCCGAGGTAGCCGTCCAGCGCGTGGTAGGGAACACCACACATCGGGGCCTCGACATCGCTGTTGTGCCTGCGGCGCGTCAGCGCGATCTGGAGCACCGGAGCGGCTTTCTGGGCATCTTCGAAGAAGAGCTCGTAGAAATCGCCCATCCGGTAGAGGAGCAAAGCGTCGCCGGCCTCTTCTTTCAGCTCGAGGTACTGGCGCAGCATGGGCGTCATTTTCATAGTGGCATTATCCCGCATTCCTCCCGGATTGTGGGGGTCGGGATCTTTCGTACGAGCACAAGAAAGCCGGGCCGGGCGGCCCGGAAAGAAAAATGGGGACAAAAAAGAACGGCCACGGGGAGCCGGAGCTCCCGGCAGCATGAAAAAACCACTCACATCAACAGGGGCCGTTGAAGATTGTGACAGCCACCGGGTGAAAACAGGGCATCATCACACACACACCTTGACGCCGAAAGTGTCGTGACCGGTGACCCGTTCATCTGTCCCTCCACCGAGGTATATCAACAGCGAGACGACGCTACGCCATCGCGAGGAGAAAATCAAGCCCCGGTGATGATTCTGTGAGATCATGACCCCATGGAAGGGACGTTGCACCGGTTCAAGCCGTCCGCCCCGGTGAGGATCCACATGGTTCTTGCGGGGCTCCTCTGGTCGGTCGTGGGGACGTTGCTGGCGTTGTTCGGCGCCGTTTGGATCTGGAGCTCCGGGCTTTCCCATGCGGTGTTCTGGTCGATCGCCGCCATCGTGATCGGGCTCGTCAAGTCGCGGCTGGTTCTGGACAAGGCGGCCCGCCGCATCGCGCAGAGAATCGAGGAGCGCGGGGATGGGCGGTGTGTTGGTGGATTCCTCTCGCTCAGGACGTGGCTCCTGGTCGGCTTGATGGCCGGGGGCGGGCGGGCCCTGCGCGCGTGGGTGCTCCCACTCGGGATCGCGGGTCTGTTGTATCTCGGGATCGGAGTCGCGCTGGCGTCGTCGTCGCGACTGCTCTGGGTGCGCTGGGCCTCTCTTTCCGTGAGACTCAGCTCTCACGCGCCCGGTCCAGGTACGGAAGCCACGGGATGAGCGCCATGGCGGGAATGGTCGCCAGGAATGTCAGGCCAAAGTAGATCTCGAAGCCGAGGGCGGCGGCCAGGAAACCCGAGAGCACACCGGCCAGCGTCGACGAGACCGTGGCGATCCCGGTGGCGATCGCCATGTGGGCCGCCTTGAACGCCGGCCGGGCCGTGCGCATGATGAAGACCATGAACGCGGCCGTCCCGAGCCCGGAGCCGAAGGCCTCCACCACGATCAGCCCTCCCACGAGGCGGATGTCGGCGTGGCCGAGCTCCGGGTGCTTGAAGATGGCGTGGTACTTGATGGCCATCAGCATGTAGAGCAGGTTGAGAAGGTTCTGCGACAGGACGAACGGCCAGATGCACCGCTTCAACCCGTACCGCGCGATCAAGGCGCCCCCCAGGAGCCCCCCGATGATTGACGCCGAGATGCCGAATGTACCGTAGGCGATGCCGTACGCGGTTCGCGAGACGCCGATGTCCCGGAGGAACGGGTAGGCCATGTTGAGCAAGAACGATTCCCCGGTCCTGTACAGGGCGATGAACGTCAGGATCAGGCCGACCCGGGGTTGGTCGAGGTAGTCGATGAACGCGAGCGCGTAGGTCGAATCGGACGCGTACAACTTCCGCTTGAGCGCCGGCGCGCGAAAGGCCAGGACGAACATCGACAGCAGGAGGATGAGCACGAGCCATTCTGGAAACGAGAGAATCCCGAGGATCCTGCGAACTGGCTCGAACCAGGCCCGTGAGGACAGGTCGAGGATCAACGCGGTGAGAGCCGCCACGCCGAGCAGCACGGTGAGGGTGCGCAGCCGGGCCAGGCGGCGGAACATGTCGATCGCGGGCCGCCTTGTGCGTTCCTGAACGGGGAGGAAGAGTACGTGAATAGTGAAAAGCGTTCCGAGAATGCCGGCGGCGAGCCCGAACGCAGCGGGCCACGAGGTCAGGCCCGAGAATGCGATGACGCCGCCCCCGCCGGCGATCAGTGCGAGCCGGTACGACATCGCCTGGAACCCCACGTACCGCGCCTGGTCGGTGCGGTCGAGAGCTTCCAGGTAGTAGCCATCAATGGCGATGTCGTGGGTGGCCGAGACGATGGCGAGCACGAAGAAAACCACCGCCGCGGCCGGTAGCGCCGACGGCAGGCCCGTGGCTGCGGCCAGCAGGACCAGGAGGCCGACGAGGGTCGCCTCGGCCGCCAGGAGCCAGCGCCGCTTGGTAGCGAACGTGTCGACGAGGGGGGCCCAGAGAAACTTGATCGTCCATGGCAACCCGTAGAGCGAGGTCAGGCCGATGGCCTGGAGGCTGGCGCCGGCATCCTTGAAAAAGACCGTCGAGATCTGGCGCACCACCGAGTAGGGAAATCCCTCGGCGAAGTACGTCGTCACCACCCACCAGGGGATCGTTCTCGTCCGGGATGAATGATCGGCGGTCGTCATGCCGCACCATGGTACAACGCACGGTCCACGTCCTCGTGGACGGCCGCAGATGTTCCCTTACCCTGTCATCCCGAGGAGGCCTCCCATTCCCTGTCATCCTGAGCACCGTCATGCCCCAGTGGGGTACCAAGTCTACGGACGGACAAAGGGGGTCGTTGGCCTGGCCGAAATCATGCGATGACAGTGACATACACGAGATTCTCCATTGAGCGGCATTCGTGTTCGTCGCGAAACCGAGGAGACGTCCGGGAGGTCCTGCTTGCAGCAGGCCCGCGGTCAGCGCCCGGGAGGCTCGGCCTGTGGCCGGCCCGCGGTCTTGATCCCGAGCCGTTCTGCACGCGAGCGTGCAGCCCGTCTCGTGCTCAATCCCGCCGGGGCTGGCGCCCCGCCC
>JAADFN010000083.1 GCA_013152895.1 Acidobacteriota bacterium
CGGCATGAGCTTCGAGCCGGACCCGCGCTCGCGCGAGGGACGGATCGACGCGAATGACGCGGGCCGGCCGTAGGCCGGGCCTCCCGGGCGCCTCCGGACGTTTCGGTTACCTTCGCCGCCGGCTATGGCCTTTCGAGGGCGCCTCCCTCGTGGGTATCGGCCCGCTTGAGAAGCCAGGCGAAGATCAGTCCGGCGACCCCGAGGAAGGCGAACATCAGCATGCTGGCGGTGTACGTGTGTGTGATATCCCTCAACTTCCCGTTCAAGAACGGGAACGTCGCCAGGCCGATGTTCTGGATCATGGTGATGAGGCCGAACGCCGAGCCGGTCAACTCCTTCGGAACGATCAGCGGAACGGATGGCCACATGGCTGCGGGAACGAGAACGAACGCCGCGCCGAGCATGATCATCGGCCACCGCGGCGGGATGTGCGTGAATCCCATGAGGAGGTAGCTTGGAATCATCAGCAGCGCTCCAAACACCATCAGCGTGGCACGGTGGCCGATCTTGTCCACCATCTGGCCCGCGAACGGCGCGAAGATCATCGAGGCGAAGATGATGATGCTCGTGGTGCCGCCCGCCGTGGAGAACATGTGCAGGAAGTTCGAAAAGACCTGTGAGAAGAACGAACCGGTCCCTCCGGCGGCCAGTGGCAGCCCCCACTTGTTGTGGAAGAAGTCGGTGGATAGCGCGGTGAACGGGAAGATCGCCGAGTAGAACGTAACGCACAGAAGTGCCACGTACCAGAACGACCGGGGGAACCTCTTGATGTCGGAGAGCACCACCTTCTCGTCGGCCTCGCCCTCCTCGAGCTGCAGCACCCGCTCGGCGCGCGCGTCCATCCACCAGTAGATCAGGGCGGCGCCCAGCGACACGACACACAGCAGGACCGCGGCCCACAGCGCCGCCTTGTAATTGTGGAAATACTTGGCGATCAGCTCCTCGGTGTTGAACGAGAACAGGGTCCCCAAACGGCTGATCGTCAGCGCGATTCCGAAAGACAGGGCCAGTTCCTTGCCCTTGAACCACCGGGCGAGAATGGCGCTCTGGGCCACCACCAGCGACTCGGAGCCGGCGCCGAAGATGAAACGGCCGACGTAGATCCACCAGATCCCCGGCGCCAGCGCCACCACCGTGGCGCCAAACACGACAAGCGACGCAAAGATGAACGTCGCCGCGCGCGTGCCGATCCGGTCGATCAACATCCCGCCGAGAAAGACGGAGACGATCGCGGCGACGCTGTAGAGCGTGTAGGTCGCCCCGATGGCGCCACGATCGACGTGGAGCACCTTGAGAAGGGTCGGGGCGATGGCGCCGAGCGAGTCGTAGGCAAAGTAGCTCCCGTACGTCAACAGGCTGACGAAGAGCAGGATCGTGAACCGGTAGGGCCGGCGTGAAGGGTGGAAGAGGCCAACTTCTGAGGTCATGTTTCGGGAGTCCTTTCTCGATCGTTGGTTGCCATCAGTCCTTCTTGAACAGCGCGTCGAACGCGGCGCGGGCGTCGTCCGGCGAGGAGGATCCTCGCGAGGTCAGGTCCCGCACGGCCTTCGGACGGAAGAAGGCGCACGCGTTGGCCTTCGATTTGCTCTCGATGCGCGCCGTGACCGGCTTGCGGCATTCGAACCGGGCGCTGGTGTTGAAGAAGGTGCAGTTCGTACACGTGTGAAGGGGCTCGCGGCACTTTGGGCAGGTCGCATCGGGCGCAATCACGCCGAGCTGCTGGATCTTCGTGCCACAGCGCGCGCAGGCGAAGACGACGTCCCCGGGCAGACCGACGCCCCTCCCACCGGGTGCGCCCTCCATGCGGCTCTGCCCGCCGGGTCCCCGCCTCTTCGGCCGTTCCCGTTCATCATTATCATCCATGTATCCACGGTGGCGGTACTTGCGATCACCCATCAGTCCTCCTCCGGTCCGTTCCAGCGGTGGTATCTTACTCCCCCCCGCTCCCCGTCCATGCGGGTCCGTAGTTGGCGCCCTCGGTGGTCAGCTGCCTGGGCCGGCCTTTCGGGTCCGTCGTGTAGATCTGTTCCTTGCCGGTCCGGTCGGATACGAAGGCGATCATCGAGCCGTCCGGTGAAAAGCAGGGGGACTCGTTGTTGCCGGGGCCGGGGAGAACCGTCACCCGGCTCGTCGCGACATCGATCGTCGCAAGCTGGAAACGGCCGTCAACGCGCATCGTGCAGACCAGGCGGGATCCATCGGGAAACCACGCAGCCTCGTCATAATACCCGCCGTTGAAGGTCAACCGCCGGACGTTCGACCCGTCGGCATCCATGATGTAGATCTGGGGCGACCCGGACCGCGCCGAGGTGAACGCGATCTGCCTGCCGTTGGGCGACCAGGCCGGCTGCGTGTCGATCGCGCTGGCCGTCGTCAGCCGCTGCGGCGTGCCGCCGGAGGTCGGAATCACCCAGATGTCGACGTTCCCGTCACGGCTGGAGGCGAAGGCGATTTTCTTGCCGTCTGGCGAGAAGCTCGGGGACGAGTTGACGCCTCCCTTGCTCCAGAGCGGTTTGAGATACCCCTCGCTGGGAGTCAGGAGGTAGAGCGCCGGGCCGCCCCGCAGGAACGAGGTGAACGCGATCCTGCTTCCGTCTGGAGACCATGCCGGCCCGACGACGATGCTTCCGTACTTCGTCAGCTGGTGCGCGCCGGTGCCATCCCAGTTCATCTCCCAGAGCTCCGGGTGACCGGTCCGGTCGGAGACGAAGGCGATTCTCGACAGAAACGGTCCCGGACGGCCGGTGAACACCTTGACGAGATCGTTTGCCAGCGTGTGGGCGATCAACCGTGCAGATGCAAAGCCGGCACGGTACCGTTTCGCGAACGCGTACTCCCCCGACACGAGGTCGACCAGCCGGGCCTCGACCACGAGCTGGCCGCCGGCCCTGGAGATGGTCCCCGTCAGGAGGAACTGGGCGCCGATCGAGCGCCACCGTTCGTAGACGACCTTCGGTTTCGGGTCGGGCTTGACCAGGGCGTAGAGCTTCGGATCCAGCACCGAGATCGGTGCGGACGCCTGGAGATCTTCGTTCAGCGTACGCTGGAACGTTTGCACCTGCGGGGACGGCGTTGTGGGCAGCACCAGGAAGGGTGGCGCGGCCACCGACACGCGGGTCAGCCGGGACCGCGTGATCTGGAGGTAGAGCTCGTTCTGGGCGGGAAGGAGCCCGGCGATCAGCACGATGGCGGCGGTCATCCAAACTTTCTGACGATGCATGATCACTCCGTAAAGGCAAGGTGGACGGTCAACGATGATGGCCCGTACCCCGGGGGCAGCGGCGGAAGCGGATTCGTCGCGTACATGGCTCGAAGCGCGGCACGGTCAAAGCTGGGGACCCCGGAGCCCTGCTCGATCTCGATGTTGACGAGCTGGCCACTCCTGAGAATCTGGAACCGGACCACGGCCCGGGTCCCGGGCGGGGCCGGCGGCTTGTACCAGTGCCCCTCGATCAGGGCCAGCATCCTCTGGACATAGTACGTGAACTGGAAATCGGATGGAATGGCCGGTTGCCCGGCCTCACCCCGGCCGGCGAGCTGCAGGCCCCTTCCGCCGGCGGGCGCGGGGGTCGGCGTTGGCGTGCGCCCCTTCGAGCCGATCGCCGGCATCGCGTTGGAGCTTGGGGGCCTGTGAACCTGCTTCGGTGGGAGCGCGGCCGGCTTCCTTGGCGCCGGCGTTGGCTTCGGACGGGCCGTGGGAACCGGGGTGGGGTGGGCCGCAACCGCGGCGGGCGCCGGGGCGCCTTTCGGCGCCGTGGGCCCGTGGCGCCGCGGCAGGTGCACGAGCTGGACCGACACCGACGGCAGAACCATGACGTGGTGGGGAGACATGCGTGCCGCCAGGATCACCGTTACCCCGACGAGACCGTGCAGCATCACCGCGATCACGATCCACGGCAGCCACGGCCGCTTGAAGCGGGAACGGTCTTCGAGGACGCGGGAAACGGGGTCCATCTAGCGTTCCCCGACGTCGACGTTCGCCGGTGCGCCGGTGCGCCGGGTGACGTCCAGTACCACGCCATAGCGGCGGTCTGTGCCCGACGGCCTCATGGTGCGTTTCCCTCGGGTTGCGTCACCATTCCCACGTGTTCCACGCCGACCTTGTCGAGCACGGCGAGGACCTTCACGACGAAGCCGTACGGGAGCTTGGCGTCCGCCTTGAGATAGACCGGGCGCGGCCGTCCTCCGAGCGCGGCGCCGAGCCGCTGGGGCAGGAGCTTGAGGTGGACGGGTTCGTCGCCGAGGTAGATCAGGCGATCGGCCGTCAGGGTCAGCACGAGCGGCTCCTGCTTCTTCGAGGCGATGCTGGCCGCATTCTGCTTCGGAAGGTTGACCTTGACCCCCTGCACGAGCATCGGCGCCGTGATGATGAAGATGATCAGCAGCACCAGCATGACATCGACCAGCGGCGTGACGTTGATGTCCGCCATGCTGCCCATGTCTTCACCGGAAGAGGGTTTCCACTCCATGGTGCTACGAGAAGTTCCGTTCGATCAGGTTGACCAGCTCCAGCAGGAAATCGTCCATCCGCCTGCGGAGGTGGCGGACCTTGCTGAGCAGGTGGTTGTAGGCGATGACCGCGGGAATCGCCGCGACCAGGCCCGCCGCCGTGTTGACCAGCGCCTCGGCGATGCCCGGCGCGACGGTGACGATCGAGGTCGATCCCGTGGCGCCGATGGCCCGGAACGTGATCATGATGCCCCATACCGTCCCGAACAGCCCGATGAACGGCGTCACGCTGGCGGTCGTGGCCAAGAACGCCAGCGCCCGCTGTAGCCGTTCCTGCTCCGCCCCGATCGCCCGTTCCACCGCGCGGGCAACGCCGTCCAGGCTGCGGACGTGGATGTTTCCCTCGGTCTCGCCCCGCCGCCGTGCAACCCGCACCTGGGCCTCGAGCTCCGCGTACCCGGCCTGGAACATCGCCACCAGCGGCGATGCGCGGTAGGCGGGCACGGCCTCGGCGACCTCGTTGAGCCGTCCGGCCTTGCGGAACATCCTGATGAAGCCGTCGGAGGCCGAACGCGCGGCCGCCAGCTCCCGCCACTTGGCCAGGATGACCGACCATGAGCCGAGGGAAAACAGGAGGAGGATGAGCAGCACAACCTTCGACACCCACCCGGTGGACACGAAATAGCGAATAATCTCCACCCGGGTATTGTACTCACTCTTTGGCGCGAAGGACCGCGTAGCCGTTCCTCGCGTCGAGGCAAACGCGAACGATCGAGCGTCCGCCACCTTCCCGCCATCCCGAGGAGGCGCACGTTCCTTTTCCTCTGTCATCCTGAGCACCGTCATGCCCCAGGAGTGACACCGGGTCTGCGGACGAACAAAGGGAGGGGGTGCGGCCTCAGCAAGACGTGCGGTGACTGTGACATAGACGAGATTCCCGATTGACCGGCATTCGTGTTCGTCGAGAGACCGTGGATGCGCCTTGGAGGTCCTGCTTGCAGCAGGCCCGCGGTCAGCGCCCGGGAGGCCCGGCCTACGGCCGGCCCGCGGCCTTGAACCAGAGCCGTTCTGCACGCGAGCGTGCAGCCCGTCTCGCGCTCAATCCCGCCGGGGCTGGCGCCCCGCCCCGGGCTTGTCGCTTCGTTGGGGCG
>JAADFN010000084.1 GCA_013152895.1 Acidobacteriota bacterium
CGGCCTGCGGCCGGGCCGTCGGCTTGCAGGGGGGTGGGAGATCGCGAGACGGAGTCAGGTCTTTGGCCGGGCCGGCTTACGGGGAAGGAGAGCTGGGCTGGTTTCAGGTAGTGCCTGGAAATGACGCCATCGGCCGTACGCGGGTTCACAGCGGTGGTGCCAAGTTGGCGAGAGTGCCCGTCCACATTCTCTCCTTTGTGAGATCATTGCGCGCTTTCGATTGTTTACCGCTCACGTCTTTCCTTTCGCCGGCCCATTCTCCGGGGTCACATCGCGGCACCCGATGCGCCCGGCCCCTTGATCTTCCGGGCGGCTCCCGGTACCGTTTGGCGGCTGATGACGTTGATGGGAGGAGTTGCCATGGAGCAGTTGCACGGTGGGACGTTGGGGTTCGTTCTCAACACGTTGCGGACGTTCGGCGCCAGGAGGCTGGACAAGGATGTGCGGAGGCAGCTTGACGAGACGGACGCGTTCCCGCACGAGGTCATTGCCGAGATGCTCGGGCCGGAGATGGGTCTCCACCTGGTCTTTCTGCCGGAGGAGGCCGGCGGGCTGGGGGGCGGCGCGTACGACCTGTTCCGGGTGTCCGAGGAGATGGCGCGGCTCGACCTCGGTGTAGCAACGGCGTTTCTTGCGATCGCCCTCGGGGTCGATCCGATCATCGTCGGCGGGACGCCAGAGCAGCGGCAGAAGTGGCTCGGCAGAATCGCCGAGGAAGGCCTGATCGTTTCGTACGGCGTCACCGAGCCGACCGCCGGCAGCAACGTGGCCTCCCTGCACACGGTTGCGAAACCGGTCATGGGGCCGGACGGTCAGGTAACGGCCTACCGTTTGAACGGAACGAAACAGTTCATCACCAACGCGGGCGTGGCGCAGATCTACACGATCCTCGCGAAGGCGCCCGGAGGGCCTTCCTTCTTTGTGGTCGAACGCGACACGCCGGGCCTCAGCGTGGGCGCCGACGAGCTGAAGCACGGCATCCGGGCCTCGAACACGGCCCAGGTGATTCTTGAAGATGTCGAGATTCCCGCCGATCAGCTTCTTGGCGGGGTCGAGGGGGAGGGGTTGAACCAGGCCAACGAGGTCTTCGGATTCACACGCCTCATGGTCGCGGCGTTTGGCCTTGGGGCGGGCGAGGAGTCGTTGTCCCGGGCCATCGCCTACGGCAAGGAGCGGGAGCAGTTCGGGTCGCCCCTCATCGCCAAACAGGGGTTCACGCACAAGTTGATCGTACCGCACGCCGTCCGTCTCGATGCTGCCCGGGCCTACTGCGAGTACGTGGCCGGGCGCCTGGATTCCGGCGAGGCGGGGCTTCAAGTCGAAGGATCGGTGGCGAAGCTCTTCGCGACGGAGGCGGGCAACGCTGCCGCCGACGCGGCGATCCAGGCTCACGGGGGTTACGGGTACACGCGCGAGTACGAGGTCGAGAAGATCCGCCGCGACGTCCGGATCACCACGATCTACGAGGGAACGTCGGAAATCCAGCAGAGCATCATCGGCGCCTACCGCTGGCGCCAGACGGTCCGGTCGAAGGGTGGCTTCTACCGCGACATGGCGGCCGAGATCCGCGACGCGGGCGGCGAGGAAGCGGCGGCGCTGGCGGCAGAGGCGCTTTCTGAAACGATCCTCGCCTGCCACCGGACGCGGCTGCCCCACCAACAGTTCGTCCTGTTCGAGCTGGCCAGGCTTTCCGCCGAGGTCGAAACCGGCGCGGCGCTGGCCATCAAGGCCGCGGGCGCTGACGGCGACGCGTGGCTGGGAACGGCTGCGAGGTTGCATGGCGGCGCTGCGGCGAGGGACGTCGCGGCAACCGGTCTGCGGGTGCTCAGCGCCAGTGGGCGGTACAGCTCCGAAGAGCTCGCTGCATGGCGGGAGGCGGTGAGCTTTGAGAAGCTGTTGGCGACGGCCGATGGCGAGCTGACCATCATGGACGGGGCGGCCAAGATCCTCGAGGCGAACGACTGGCCGGCGGAGCAGTAGGGCATCAGACAGCCGCTGACGAGCGTTCGCACAACGCGGGGAAAGCACCCGGGCGACTGCCGGTCACCTGGGCGGTCACGCCCTGGTTGGAGCTGCGCGACGGTCTGGAGAGGAAGGCTGAGAGTTGGGGTGGGATCGAGGCAATGGTGTGCAACTCCGGGTAACGGATTTCGTACTACACTAAGCGTCGCGCGATTGTGGAGGTGATCATGAGACACGAGCGTTTGTTTCGGAGCATTCTTACCAACCTGGGAACGGTGGTGATTCTGGCCCTGGTGGCCGGCCTGACCGTTGTGACCGTTCCCCCTGCGGCAGCCGCGACGAACCCCCTGATGCGGTTTCCTTCGTTGCACGGCGACAGGATCGTGTTCGAGGCGGCCGGCGACCTGTGGATCGTCAACCGAAAAGGCGGCGTTGCCGAACGCCTGACCACGGACAAGGGCTACGACATGATGCCCAGGTTCTCGCCCGACGGGAAGACCGTGGCCTTCACCGGGCAGTACGACGGCGGGAACGATGTCTATACCATTCCCGCCGCTGGCGGAACGCCGGTGCGGATGACCTACCACTCCGACGTCGTCAAGCATGCTCCGACGCGTTGGGGGCCGGACAACATGGTCGTGACCTGGACCCCCGATGGAAGCTCTGTTGTTTTCCTTTCCCGGCGTAACACGTTCAACTCATGGTTTGGCAGGCTGTTCGAGGTATCCAGGACGGGCGGCCTTCCCCGTGCTCTTCCGTTGCCCAAGGGCGGCGTCCTGTCGTTCAGCCCGGACGGGACCAAGATTGCATACAACCGGATTTTCAGAAACTTCAGGACGTGGAAGAGGTACAACGGGGGATTGGCCCAGGATATCTGGATCTACGATCTGAAGACTCACAAGATCCAGCGGGTGACAAAGTGGACGGGAACCGACACGTACCCGATGTGGTACAAGGACACGATTTACTTCGCCTCGGACCGTGACGCGAACAGGCGAATGAACATCTGGGCGTACTCGCTCAAAGACAAGACGTTTCGTCAAGTTACGCACTTCACGAAGTACGATATCGACTGGCCAAGCCTCGGAGATACCGGCATTGTATTCGGCTGTGGCGGGGATCTCTACGTGCTCGATCTTCCGTCCGAGAAGCTGCACAAGATCACGGTCGATGTCCCGGACGACGGCGTGCAGCGGCGCTCACGCTGGGTCGACGTGTCCAAGAAGATCGATGGATTCGACATCGCTCCAAATGGCAAGCGCGCCCTCTTCACGGCGCGTGGCGAGGTGCTGACGGTTCCGAAAAAGCATGGGAACACGAGGGACCTGACCCGCACGCCGGGCGCGCGGGAGCAGTTCGCGGTGTGGTCGCCGGATGGCAAGATGGTCGCGTATGTAACCGATGGCAGTGGCGAGGCGCAAATCGCCGTCCGGCCGTCGGACGGCTCGGGGAGTGAAACCCTCCTGACCCATCGCAAGACCGGCTACCTGTACGATCCGAGATGGTCGCCGGACAGCTCGAAGATCGCCTTCTCCGACAGCAATCACGTGCTCTGGTACGTCGATGTCGCCTCCAAGAAGGTTGTACGCGTGGACAATAATCCGTACGCGGAGATGCGCGATTTCACCTGGTCCCCCGATTCCGGCTGGCTGACCTACTCCAAGGTCGGGGCGAACAACCTCCACCAGCTGTACCTGTACAACCTCGCCTCGGGCAAGGTCGCCCGGGTCAGCAACGGGATGACGAACGATTCCGAGCCCGTGTTCTGCCCGGGGGGCAAACACCTCTTCTTCATCTCGGCGCGGCATCCGAACCCGGTGTTTTCGGAAACCGAGTTCAACGAGGCGACCGTGAAGATGGACGGGATCTACGTCGCCACGCTTCAGGCTCAGATGCCCTCGCCGTTTGCGCCGCGCTCGGACGAGGGGGTTGCCCAAAAATCCACGATGCACGAAAAGAAAGGTGAGAAGGGCGGCAGCCACGTGAAAAAGGCTGGTGCGAAGAAGCCGGCGCCGGTCAAGATCGATGTGAAGGGTCTCTACTCGAGGGCCGTCGCGCTGCCGATCCCGGCGGGCGACATCGGGAACCTGCTCGTTGCGAAAGGGCGTGTCTACTACATGACCATGCCGGTCATGAGCCTGGACGGCCCGCTTCCCGGGGAGAAATCCGCCCTCCACTGCTTCGACATGAAAAAGCGGAAGGACACGGTGATTGCCTCGCCCGTCGATGGATATGCGCTGAGCGCCGACGGTTCTTCCGTGTTGGTTTCCTCTCACGGAAGCTTCACGATCCGGTCAGCCAAGCCGATCGCGAAAGATCCAGATGCCGCGCGGCTCGACCTGTCCGGGATGAAGATCCTGGTCGATCCTCCCGCCGAGTGGCGCGAGATGTTCGGCCAGGCGTGGCGGCTCGACCGAGACCTCTTCTACAACCCGAAGATGAACGGTGTGAACTGGGATGCGGTGCGCGCAAGCTACGAACCGCTGGTGTCGAAATGCCTCTGCCGGGAAGACCTCAACTATGTGATCGGCGAGATGCAGGGTGAGCTCGGGAACTCTCACACCTACGTCGGTGGTGGAGACCGTCCACACAACGGGTACGTTCCCGTCGGCTTGCTCGGGGTCGACTTCGGCCTCGATCATGCGAGCGGCCGGTACTACTTCAAAAAGATCTACCCCGGCGACAACTCGCGGGAAGCGACCCGTTCGCCGCTGACGGAGCCCGGGATCAACGTTCACCAGGGGATGTTCCTGCTCGCCGTCAACGGCGTTGGGCTCAAGGCTCCAACGAATCCGTACGAGCCTTTCGTCAATACGCTGGGACGGACGGTGAAGCTCACGGTTGCGGACAGTCCTTCCGGGAAAGGGAAACGGACCGTAACGGTCAAGCCGATCGCCAACGAGCTCGAAATCCGGCTGAAAGCCTGGATCGCGGCAAACCGGCGGAAGGTGGACAAGGAATCCGGAGGACGGCTCGGTTACATCTACCTCTCCGACATGGAAACGCAGGGGATGGACCAGTTCATTCGCCAGTTCTACCCGCAGATTCGCAAGCAGGGCATGGTCATCGACGTTCGGTACAACGGCGGTGGTTTCATCGACCAGATCGTGCTGGAGCGTTTGCGACGCGTGCTCGTCGGCATGGAGACCACGCGCCAGGGCGTTCCTAACCCGATTCCGAGCGCCTCGATCCACGGGCCGTTGGCCTGCCTGGCCAACCACTACTCGGCCTCGGATGGCGATATCTTCCCGTTCTACTTCAAGAAGTACAAGCTTGGCCCGGTGATCGGGACACGGACCTGGGGAGGCGTCCGCGGCATCCGCGGCTACTGGCCGTTGATGGACGGCGGCTACATCACGGTGTCCGAGTTCACCCTGTACGGGCTCAAGAGCCAGTGGGTGCTCGAAAACCATGGCGTCGAGCCAGACATCCGGGTGGACGACCTGCCCGGCGATGTCATCGCCGGACACGATGCCCAGCTCGAGACGGCCATCCGCTACCTCCTCAAGAAGATCAACGCCAACCCGCCGATTCTGCCGAAACGCCCCCCGCTCCTGCCGGCGTACCCACCGAAGGGCATGCCGTTCGCACAGCGGGGCATGCCGCGCGCGCAGAAGTAGGGCACACGTTCGTGAGAACCGAAAACCCCGGCGGAAGCCGGGGTTTTTTGTCTACCAAGGATCACTACAACGCGAAGCAACCCACCACCGCTACAAGCCGACGGCCCGGTCGGCAGGCCGGGGCACGGCGTAGCCACCTTCAATCCGGGCAAGCCGACGCTGAGGCGAACCCGAAGCACGCCGAGCTGGAACCAAGACTCGCGAGG
>JAADFN010000085.1:0-4700 GCA_013152895.1 Acidobacteriota bacterium
GCGATCGGCGTGGCGACGGGGATCGTCCAGGAGTTCCAGTTCGGGATGAACTGGTCGTCGTACTCCAGGTTCATGGGCGACATCTTCGGGGCGCCGCTGGCGATCGAGGCGCTGCTGGCGTTCTACATGGAGTCGACCTTCCTGGGCGTCTGGGTCTTCGGCTGGGACAAGCTCTCGCCCAAGGTTCACGCGGCCGTCATGTGGCTGGTGGCGATCGGCTCCAACGTCTCCGCGGTCTGGATCCTTGCCGCGAACTCCTTCATGCAGCATCCGGTGGGATACGCGCTGCGCAACGGCCGCGCCGAGATGACCGACTTCTGGGCGATCATCGGCAATTCGCACCTGTGGTACCAGTGGCCGCACGTCTTCACTGCCGGGATGGCGACGGCGGGGTTCTTCGTCGCCGGCATCTCCGCCTGGCACCTGGCGCGCAAGCGCGATGAGCACGGCGTCTTTGGGCGGTCCTTCCGCTGGGGCGCCGTCTACGGGTTGATCGGCATCATCCTCGTGATCGTTGTCGGGCACTTCCAGGCGCAGGAAATGTGCCGGATACAGCCGATGAAGATGGCCGCCGCCGAGGCGCTGTGGCACACGGAAGATCCGGCCAGCCTGTCTCTGGCGTCGTTCGGGGGGCCGAACGGCATCGACATCCGCGTTCCACGACTCCTGAGCTTCCTGGTCTACGACAGCTTCTCCGGAAAGGTGCGGGGAATTTCCGAGCTTCAGAGCCAGTTCGTCGCCACGTACGGCCCCGGCGATTACGTGCCACCGGTCGCGGCGACGTACTGGAGCTTCCGCGTCATGGTCGGCGCAGGCTTCCTGATGCTCCTGCTGGCGTCGCTGGCGGTGTGGGGCACGCGCGGGGGGCGGACGCCGGTAAACCGGACGTTGCTGCGGGTCATGGTGTGGGCGATCGCCCTTCCGTTTGTCGCGAACAGCACGGGGTGGCTGCTGACCGAGCTCGGCCGACAGCCGTGGATCGTCTACGGCCTGCAGAAGACGGCCGCCGGCGTCTCCCCGACGGTCGGCGCGGGATCCGTCGCCTTTTCGCTGGTCTCGTTCACGCTGCTGTACGCCGTCCTGATCGTCATCGACGTCAAGCTGCTGTCCACCTATGCCAGGAAGGGCGTCACGGCCGGGGATGCGGGCGAGCCCGCGTCCGGGACGGCGTGAGGAGGGAGAAGATCATGGATCTCAACACACTCTGGTTCATCCTCATCGCGGTTCTCTTCGTCGGGTTCTTCTTCCTGGAAGGCTTCGATTACGGGGTCGGCATGCTGCTGCCCTTCCTCGGCAAGAACGATGCCGAGCGCCGCGTGATCATCAACTCGATCGGCCCGGTGTGGGACGGCAACGAGGTCTGGATGATCACGGCCGGCGGCGCGTCGTTCGCGGCGTTTCCACACTTCTACGCGACGCTGTTCAGCGGGGCGTACCTGGCGCTGACTCTGATGCTGCTGGCCCTGATCACCCGCGCCGTGTCGTTCGAGTACCGCAGCAAGGTCGAAAGCCCGGTGTGGCGCGGGCGCTGGGACTGGGTAATCTTCACCTGTTCGCTCGTGCCCGCGCTGCTGTGGGGCGTGGCGATGGCCGCCCTGCTGTACGGGACACCGATCGACGCCCACATGAACTTCACCGGCGGCTTCTTCAGCCTGCTCAGCGCCTACTCGATCAGCGGCGGCCTGCTGTTCGTCGCGATCTTCGCCTTCCACGGCGCGACGTTCCTGGCGCTCAAGACGGCGGGCGAGCTGTCGCACCGCGCCGAATCCGCGGCGAAGGGCCTCTGGCCGATTGGCCTGGTGGTGTTCCTGGTCTACGCCGCGCTCGCTCTCACGACGACCGATCTGCTGGCCCACGCCGGGGCGGTGGTGGTGATCCTGCTGGCGATTGCCGCCGTGACCTACATCCTCGCACGGGTCTTCCTGGCCCGGGGACGCCAGGGGTGGACGTTCGTGATGTCGGCGCTGACGATCGTCTTCGCCGTGATCACGCTGTTCGCCGGGCTCTTCCCAAGGCTGATGGTCTCGAGCCTCAACCCGGAGTGGAGCCTGACGATCTACAACGCCTCGGCGAGCCACTACACGCTCAAGACAATGAGCATCGTCGTTGCCATCTTCTTGCCGTTCGTGCTGGCGTACCAGGCGTGGACGTACTGGATCTTCCGCAAGCGGCTCACGGTCGATTCAAAGATGGAGTACTGACCCCGATGGCGTGGGCGCCCTCCCCCGGCCCGCGGCCGGGGGAGGGCTTTTGCATATCCTTCTGCACATCCTCCGGTATCCTGTGGCCGATGATCGCCGCCGCCAGGATGTGTGATGTTCATTGATCGCAGGCTTCTCGCGGAGGCCGGCGGGGAGAGGTTTCTCCTGGCGGCAACGGTGGGGCTCGGGCTTGGCGTGGCGTTCGCCACGGTCGTCCAGGCGTGGGCGATCGCCCGCGTGGTGGCGCTGGCGCTGGCCGGCGGGCTCACCGGCGTATCGGCGCGTGGACCGTTCATCATCTTTGCCGCGGCGACGGCCGCACGGGCGATCCTGGCGTGGGGGCGGACCGCGTCGGCGTCGGTGGCGTCGCAACGGCTGCGCAACGGGATCCGGCGACGGCTCGCGTACCACCTCGCGGCGCTTGGGCCGCTGGCGCTCGGGCAGGAGCAGGCCGGCGAGCTCGCCGGCACCCTCGGCGAGGGCGTCGAACGGCTCGACGCCTACATCTCGACGTACCTGCCCCAGCTGGCCCTGGCGGCAGGCATCCCCCTCGGCATCATCGTGCTGGTGGCCGTGCGGGATCTTCTCTCGGCGCTCGTGCTGTTTCTCACCGTCCCGGTCATCCCGATGTTCATGGTGCTGATCGGTGGCGCCGCCGCGGCCAGGAGCCGCAGGCAGTGGACCGAGCTCGCCCGGCTGGGAGCGCACTTCCTGGAGGCGGTCCAGGGGCTGCCGACGCTGAAGATCCTCGGCCGCGTGCGGGACGAGATCGGCAGGATCGCACGCACGAGCGAACGGTTCCGGGAGGCGACGATGGGCGTGTTGCGGATCGCCTTCCTCTCGGCGCTCGTTCTCGAGCTCGTCGCCACGATCAGCACGGCCGTCGTTGCGGTCCAGGTCGGCCTGCGCCTCCTGTACGGCAGGCTGGCCTTCGAACCCGCCTTTTTCGTGTTGCTGCTGGCGCCCGAGGTGTACGGGCCGCTGCGAAAGCTCGGCGCCGCGTTCCACCCCGGGACCCAGGGCATCGCGGCAGCGGCGCGGATCTTCGAGCTGCTCGAAACCCCCTCGCCGGCGCTTGAACAAACGCCAACCACGGGGCTGCCCTCGCGGGTGCACATCCGGTTCGACGGCGTCGTCTTCTCCTACCCCCGGCGCCGCGGGGACCGGGGCGTTGCGCTCGACGGCGTTGACCTGGAGATCGAGCCGGGGATGACGCTCGCCCTGGCCGGTCCAACCGGCGCGGGCAAGTCGACGATCGCCGCGCTGCTGCTGCGGTTCGCCGTTCCGGACCGGGGCCGGATCACCGTGGACGGCGTCCCGCTGGAGCGGATTGAGCTCGCGGCGTGGCGGCGAGGCTGCGCATGGGTCCCGCAGCGACCGTTCGTGTTTGCCGGGTCGATCGCGGACAACATCCGCCTGGCCCGTCCGGACGCCGCGGACGTGGCCGTCGAGCGCGCCGTGCACCTGGCGGGGCTCGATCCGGTGATCGCGAGGCTCCCCGGGGGTCTCGCCACGCCGCTCGGCGAGGGTGGGGCCGGCCTGTCCGGCGGGGAGCTGCAGCGGCTGGCCCTGGCGCGCGCGTTTCTTGCAGACGCCCCGTTGCTGGTCCTCGACGAGCCCGCCGCGCACCTCGATCCACGCCTGGAAGCCGAGCTCGGTGTCACGATGACACGGCTGCTCGAGGGCCGGACGGCGCTGGTCATCGCCCACCGGCTCCAGACGCTGCGGGCGGCGGACCGGATCGCGGTCGTCGAGGCCGGGCGGATCGTCGAGACGGGCACGCACGAGGAGCTCGTGGAGGCGGGCGGCGCGTACGGCCGCCTGGTGGCGGCGGGATGAGAGAGCTTCGCGCCCTCCTGCGTCTCGCCCGCCCGCTGCTGCCGGGGATCGCGCTCGCCGTGCTGCTCGGTGCGGCCACGGTCTCGGCCGGTGTGGGCCTCATGGCAACCGCCGCCTGGCTGATCGCCACGGCATCCTTCCACCCCGCTCTCGGCGACCTCCAGGTGGCCATCGTCGGGGTCCGTTTCTTCGGCATCTCGCGCGGCGGATTCCGGTACGCCGAGCGCGTGGTCACGCATTCGATGACCTTCCGGCTGCTCGCCCGGCTGCGCGTCTGGTTCTACGAACGGCTGGCGCCGCTCGTCCCGGCGCGTACCGGCGGCCTGCACAGCGGCGACCTCCTCGCCCGGCTCGTGGGGGACATCGAGAGCCTCGAAGGCTTCTTCGTCCGGGTGCTGGCGCCCCCGCTGACCGCCCTGGTCACCGGCGCCGGGCTCGTGATCTTCCTCGCGTTCTACGGCCGGGCGCCGGCGATGGTCGAGCTCGTGTTCTTCACCGCGGCGGCGGTCGGCGTCCCGCTCGTGGCGCTGGCGCTGGCCCGGCGGCATGGCCCGGCGATCACGCGGGCCAGGGCGGCACTGGGACGGACGAGCGTGGAGCTCGTCCAGGGGCTCGCCGACGTGACAGCCGCGGGCCGGGCGCCGGACGCGGCGGAAAAGG
>JAADFN010000085.1:4800-10293 GCA_013152895.1 Acidobacteriota bacterium
ATCGTCGCCCTTCCCGCCGTCCGCAGCGGTCGCCTGGGCGGCGTCGGTCTCGCGGTCATCGCCCTCGCCGCGCTGGCCGGCTTCGAGGCGGTCGAACCGTTGCCCGGAGCGGCCGGCCACTTCGCCGAGCAGCGCTCGGCGATGGCCCGCCTGCTGGACATCGCCTCCGCGGAGCCGGCGGTGAGCGACCCGCCCGATCCGCTGCCCGTTCCGGCGACCTGGCCGGCCGCGCACCCCGTGATCCTGCTCGAGGGGCTCAGCTTCACCTACCCGGGCGCCCCGGGAGCGGCGCTCGCCGGGATCGATCTCGAGGTTGGCGCCGGACAGCAGGTCGCCATCGTCGGCGCATCGGGCGCGGGGAAGACGACGCTGATCCAGTTGCTGCTGCGTTTCTGGGACGGATGGCAGGGCCGCCTGGAGCTCGCCGGGCACGACATCAGGCGGTATGCGGCCGATGACGTCCGGGCGGTTTACGGCGTCGTCTCGCAGCGGACGCACCTGTTCACGGCGACGATCCGGGACAATCTTCTTCTCGCGCGGCCGGACGCCGGGGACGCGGAGCTGTGGCGGGCGCTGGAGGTCGCGGATCTCGACGGCGACGTTCGCGCGATGCCTTCCGGGCTCGACACGTGGATCGGCGAGCAGGGACTGAGCCTCTCGGGAGGCCAGAGGAGACGGCTGGCGATCGCCCGGGCCGTCCTGCGCGACGCGCCGCTGCTCGTGCTCGACGAGCCGACGACGCACCTCGACACGGTGACCGAGCGGCGCGTCCTCGACGCCCTCGATCGCCTGGCCGCGGGACGCACGACGCTGATGTTGACCCACCACCTCGTTGCGATGGAACGGTACGACACGATCGTGGTGCTCGATCGCGGCAGGATCGCCGAGCGCGGAACCCACGCGGCGCTGCTCGCCGCTGGCGGCCTCTACCGCGCCATGTGGGACATCGCGCGCCCAGGTACGGTCCCGCGCTGAACCGGTTTCATCGCGGTTTTTCTTCCGGCGCCCCTACTCGACGGTGACCGCGACCGGGGTGATCGCAGCCTCGAAGATGCCGCTCGCGCTGGGCTGACCCGGTACGGCCACGGAGATCAGCCGGCCGGAGGAGCGATCGAGGATCCAGACCGATCCGGGCGACGGACCGGGCCACGCCGCCAGCCGCCTGGGTGTCGGCCCGGCCGGGAGCGCCGCGTCGAGCCCTGGCGAAACGGGCGCTGCGCGGATCCGGGCTGGATCGTCGTCGTGCTCCAGCACGGCCAGCCTCCCGGTCCGGCCGTCCGCCACGAGGGCGCGGGACGAGGCCCCGCCGGCGCGGTACAGCGCAGCCGCGACGATATCGTGGGGGCCGCCGCTCCCGCTCCCGAGGCTTCGCGGAAGATCGACCGCCGTCTCGACGACCCGGGGCCTCGCCGGGCGGGGCCGCACGTTGAGGACGCACCACACGCCGCCCGAGGCCGGGTCGATGATCACGTACGAACGGGTGGCGAAGCCGTGCGCCGTCACCTGGACGATCGCCGGCCGCGAGGCCGTGGCCGGGAAGCGCGGGACCTTCGCCCCCCTGATTCCTGGACCGCCGTTGAAAAAGCGCGGAGCGTAGAGCGCGGTTCCGGTCGGCCAGTGGTAGAGATAGACGGCCGACGTCTCCCCCTTCTGCCCGTTCCTCGGCGCGACGGCCACGCCGCCCCCCTTGACGGTGAGCGTCGGGACGAAGTTGATGCGGGAGGATCGCGGCCGCCCGCCATCGAGGTTGCGGATGACCATCCCGTCTCCGCGGCGCGGGCTGAACACCAGGATCGAGCCCCAGCGGCGTCCCTTCTGGAGGATCGGGCACAGGCCGCTGAGCCGGGGCTTCTCGAGACTGAGGTGGCGAAGGTTCCGTGGAACGAGAACGGCCACGCCGGGCCGGCCGTCGGTGGCCCGGAGCAGGCGTGCGTTGCCCCAGTCGGAGCCGACGACCAGGACCTGGCCGGGGCCGACCGCGGTAACCGCGGCTGGATTGATCAGCTCCGGCGTTCCGGGCGGCGGCGTTGGTCGGACCGGCGTGGGTTCGGGCGGAGGCGCAACGGGGGGTAGGGGCGCCGGAGTCGGCGTTGGGGGAGGCGCGGCCCGAAGCGGCGCCTGCGGGACCACGCGGCTGCGCGCCGCGCTCGCCTCGGCGAGGCTCCGATAGATCCCGAGGATCCGGTCCCCGGGGCTCACGCCCTGCTCCCCCGCAACGATCACGAGCCGTCCGCTCGCCTTCTCCTTGACGAGGAGGTACCGCAGCGCGGCGGGCTGCGACGGCGGCGGCGTTGGCGTGACCGTTGCCAGCGGGGGCGGCACGCTGAAATCGTGGCGTTCGACCGTCTCTCCGACAAATGAGCGCACGAGGAGCTGCACCGGCTCGACGGGCACGGGCGTCAGGCGCCCCGAGCCGTCGATCGTGGCGGCTTCTCCCTCGGCGAGATGCGAGGTCCCGGCGGGCCCCGAGACGGTCACCTGTCCCTCGATCACCTGCGCCCGCAGGCCACCGCCCGGCTCCACGCGGGCGGCGAACGAGGTCCCGGAAGGCGCAAGCGTCACCTGCCGGTTCTCGACGGCGATGGGGCCGTCCACGGCGATCGATCCGTTGTAGAGCACGATGAGGGTGGGAGATACAATCTCGAACGACGCTCCCCTGCTCGCGGCGACGGCCGCGGGACGTCCGCCCGTCACCTGGTTGATCTGCAAGACGATCGAGCCCTTCGTCACGAGCACCGTGTCGCCCGGCGCGACCGGTTCCCCGAGGCGCCGGCCGTTGAGGGTGTGGGATTCATGGTTGATGGCGATCTCTGCCGGCGTCGAGGCCGTGGCGGGATAGAGGAGGAAGGTATTCTCGCAGGAGAACATCTGGTAGCGGCGGGCGAGGTCCGTCAACGGGATCGCGGGCTGCATGCCGAGTGGCCGGCCCTTGAGCGCGATCCACTCGGAGATGTTGCGGGCGGGGACCCAACGGAAGATCCACGAATCCGCCTTCTTCGCGTTCATCACGCGCAGGTAATCGCCGAAGACCCGCGCGGGCCGTGTGTGGACCGAGGCGCCGTACAGCTGGCGGAGGTAGGTCGTCTCCACGCCCTCGACGCGGCACCCGCCGTACGCGGCCGCCGCGGCGTCGGCCTTCCCGCCCGAATCGAACTCCGCGAGATACCCCCGGTTGAAGAAGATCGAGCGCGTGATCTCGGGATGCCGCGTCTGGATGAAGTCGAATGCGAGGGAGGCGAAGAAGTCCGCCGTGTTCTCGAAGAACGACGTCATCTGCTTGCCCTTCTCCGTCCACGCGTCGGGCGGTCTCCAGGTCGTGTGCGGCCCCCCGTTGAAACGCTTGTCGATGATGCAGACCTGGAGCCACGACTCGACCATCTGTTGGTGAACGAAGTGGCCGAGCTCGTGCAAGAAGATGGCGTAGGGGGGGTCCTCGCCGGGGAGGAAGGCCTGAACGCCCCAGTAGTCTTTGGCGGCCAGCGGGATCCGGACCTCTCCCGTTGCGTTGGTGATCCCCCTGGTGTACAGCGGCACGGAGATCCCGCTGACACTGTAGTTGAACGGCAAACCCCTCAAGCGGGCGATCGCCTGGCCGAGGTTGCCATTGTTCCAGCCGAGACCCCGCAGCATCTCCTCGACCCATCCCTTGATCCGCGCCTCGTGTTCGGCGGGTGAGAGAACATCGATGCCGCCGAGATCGATGTGCGCGCCCCGGACCGGCGCCCCGATCGTCCCGGACCAGGGGATCGCGGATACGGGAAGCTGGAGCGGAAGAATCGCCTGAGGACCCCACCGCAGCATCGCCTTGGAAAGATCGGCGGGAGGCTGGACGAGGATCGTGAAGCGGGCCGGTTTCCCGGGCTGGAGCTGGGACGCGATCATGTTCCCGCGGACCAGCCACGGCGCGACCGGCTGCGCACGGGGCTTCATGTCCGGGCCGAGCGTCGTCCCGGTCACGATCGCAACGTTGAGCGGGACCTTCAGCGTTGTCCCGGCAAGGAACGTGCCGAGCGGGTCATACGCGCGGGCGCGGAACGTGACCTCGAGAGGCAGCGAGAGGAAATCGAGATCCGGAGTCGGCGTCGCAACCGTGAGCGTGACCGCGGAGCCGAGCGGGAATCCGCTGACCGAGGCCGCCGGAAGGCTCAGGAACGGAACCGACGCAGCCTCCCGGATGTCGAGCACGACCCGGACACCGGCGGGCGCTCGTCCCTCGGCCCACACCGTGACGGGAACGCTCGCGCGATTCCCCTTGCGGAGGTCAAACGGGATGATCCCCGAGCCGGCCGTGATCCTCAACCGGAAGGAGGGCGTGGGAGTCGGAGTCGCGAGCGGCGTCGGCGTGGCCGTTGGCGCTCCCCCCGCTTCCTGGCCGGCCTGCGGAACGTTTTCGAAGTCGTAGGAGCCGCCGTAACCGCCCTGCGCCATCACCGTTGCGGTCCCGGCGAGGAAGACAAGGGCGCCTACGAGCGGGAAGATCGATCGAAGAAGAAAAGGACGGGTCCGGCGGCAATGTGTCATCGGGCGGCTCCCTTAACGACGTTCCCATGGGGAAGCTGTTGCCCCCATCGTACCATTGCGTGCGAAGCTCCCCACCGGTCGGCGCACAGCGAAATCGGTGCGCTGGATGGCATCGACCTTCGGCGCGCGGGGCCGGTCCGCCGCCTCGGGCTTCGGCTGACGCACGCATGGAGCTGTTCCGGCCGTTCACCGTCCTCGTGCCGGCCATGGCTTGCGCATCATCAGGGTGATCGAACGCGCCGCAGGAGTCAGCCGTGGCAGGATCACGGCGTAGACCAGGAAGAGGCGCTTGAAGTCGGTCTTCCCGCCAAAGGCGACCTGGCGCCGGATCCTGCGGAAAACAAGACCGAGGCTGGCGAGCCACCAGTAGTGAATGGAGTGGACCATGAGCCTGCGATAGCGGGTGGCCACCCACCCTCGGTACCGCGCGCCCGCAGCACTTTCTACAATGGCGCGTGCGGCCATCTCGGCGCTCGCCACGGCGTAGACGAGCCCCCCTCCGGTGATGGGGTTGACGAGGCCCGCGGCATCGCCGACGACGAGGCCTCCCGGCCGGCCGATCCGTCGCGCGACGGTGAGGGGAATACTGCCACCTCGGCTCCGAATGCGGGGAAGCACCCTCAGCTCTGGCCGTTCCTCGATGAAACGATCGAGAAGATGACGGAGGGGTTCGCGCCGCTCGCCGTGGAACCTCCCGACACCGACCTGCACGATTCGGCGCTTGGGAAACACCCAGAAGTAGCCGGGATCCTCGTCGTCCAGATTGAGGACAAAGTCGATCTCATGGCTCCGGTCCTCGTCTGTGCGAAGCTCACGGTACATTGCCGAGGCCATCGGCGTGGATTCGTCGATTCCGATTCCGGCGGCCCGCGCCACGCTGTTGACACCGTCGGCAAAGACCACCTCGTCGAAGGACCCGCTCTCGTCAGTGCCGTCCCGTCTCCATCTCAGCTCACCGCTGCCCGGATCCCA
>JAADFN010000086.1 GCA_013152895.1 Acidobacteriota bacterium
ACATCGATACACGAATCATGGTACATCTCCATGGCAAATGAGCGCCGCGCCTTTCGTTCCCGCCAACCGCCGGAACCTCGCGACCACCCCGTACCACCGCGAGGGAACCGCTCGCAATGCGTGGCTTTGGGCTGTTGGGAAGGTGAGTGTGCGGCCGCGCCGTCGTTCGCCCGGGTACCTTCTTTTCCTGGATTTTGGGCCCCCCGGCGGCAGGGGAGGAGGGCGGCACGTGGCCGTCCGTGCGTTTCATTCTCCGTGCCGTTTTCGAGTGCGCTCTTCGGGTCCTCCCGCGGTATCGGCCGGGCGGGAAAGCTGGCGGGTCAACGGGTGCCGTCGAGGATCTCCCGCACGGTTCGTAGTAGCTTGGAGATGTTGTACGGTTTTTGCAGCAGATGCGTGTTCGCATCGAGCTCGATCCGGGATTCGACGATATCGTTGCTGTAACCGGAAGAAAAAATCACCGGGATTTCCGGCCTGAGACTCCGGATACGTTGGGCGGCTTCGCCCCCGCCGAGATTGGGCATGATGACGTCGAGAATCGCGAGCCTGAAGGCTTCCGGTTTCTCGGCAAAGAGCCGTTCGGCCTCCAGGCCGTCCTCGGCCTCGACGATGACATAACCGGCGTCTTCGAGCACCGTGCGGATGACCTCCCGAACCTGGGCGTCGTCCTCGGCTAAAAGGATCCACTCTCCCTCGCCGTGGGAAGGTTGGGCAGGCTTGGGCTTCGGTGGGCGTTCGGGAATGGCCTCGGTGCTCAAGGGCAGGAAGATCGTGAACGTTGCGCCCTCGCCCGGCTGACTCTCGACCTCCACCCTTCCACCGTGTTGGCAAACGATGCCGTGAACGGTGGCGAGGCCGAGACCGGTTCCCCGGGCGGCATCCTTCGTGGTGAAGAATGGATCGAAGATCTTTTCCATGAGCTCCGGCTCGATGCCACACCCCGTGTCGCTGACCGAGAACACGGCGTAGGCCGGCGCACTGGCCCATGGGTGGTCGGCGTGGAACGTTTCGTCAGCCTCGGCGCGCCGGGTGGTGATCGTGATGCGTCCCCCCGGACCGGTGGCGTCGCTGGCATTGACGACCAGGTTCATGAGTAACTGTTCGAGTTGACCGCGATCCGCGACGACCGGGACGGGGGCTGGGTCGGGCTCGAAGAGGAGGGAAATCTCCTCGCCCACGATCTGCTGGAGCATGCCAATGGTGCCACGCAGTACCTCGTTGAGATCGTACGGCCGGGGCTGGATCACCTGGCGCCGCGAAAACGCCAGGAGCTGGCGGGTCAGGCGGGCCGCGCGCTCGGCGGCTTCCAGAGCAGCATCGATGTGAGCGCGTACCTCCGCAGTCAGCCGTTTCATGGGAATTGCGTCGAGGTTACCGAAGATGGTCTGGAGCACGTTGTTGAAATCGTGGGCGACGCCGCCCGCGAGCCGTCCGATCGATTCCATCTTCTGTGCCTGGAGAAGCTGTTCCTCGAGGTGCTTTCGTTCCGTGACGTCCCTGACGTAGGCCTGGAAACCCACGTTGCGGCCGTCTTCCTTGCTGATCGAGAAGTTGACCTCTGCGTGAAACGTGCTGCCGTCGTGGCGCAGCCCGCGAAACTCGTGCCACTCGGGAACGTTGCCGGACGTTACGAGTCTCTTGTCGTGGATCGTGCGGAACCGCTCCCGGTCCTCCGGATGGACGAGTTTCCAGACGGGCGTTCCCAGGACCGCCTCGCAGTCGTATCCGAACATCTCGCACGCCTGATCGTTGATGAAGGTCAGGCGTCCCTCGGCATCATCGGTCATGATGCCGATGCCCGCCCGCTCGACCAGCTCCCGGTATCGTCTCTCGGAGGTTTCGAGACGGTGGCGGGCGTGCCAGGGGTCCGTAATGTCGCGTCCCAGGCCTCGGACCACGCTGGCGCCACCGGCCATCGTCTTGATGGCGCTCGTGTATTCGATGATCCTCTGTTGCCCACTGGGAAGATTAAGTCTCAACAGTCCGGAAATCTCGTCTTGCGTGAAGATCCGTTTCATCTGGCGATCGAACTCTTTCCGGCCCTGGGGGGTGAGGAAGTTACGGATGTCGGTGCCAACGATCTTGTCCGCGGAGGCGCCCAGAAGTTCCTGAAGGGCGCGGTTGCAGCTGAGGATGATGCCGTCGAGCGTGTGCGTGACCATCAGCTCGTGTGTGTGCTCGACGAGGTCCCGGTATTGCTCTTCGCTCTCGCGCAAGCTCTCCTCCAGGAGCTTGCGTTCGGTAATATCTTCGTACGTCCCGAGCACTCCGACGATCTCGCCATCTTCGTTGCGCAACGGCACCTTCGACGTTCGAAGCCAAACGGTGGCGCCGTCGGGACGGCTCTGGGGCTCCTCGTATCCCAGCTTGGGCGTGCCGGTGCTCATGACCAGCTCATCGTCGGCCCGGTAAAGCGGTGCGGTCTCCTTCCAGGGCATGGCGAAATCGTCTTTCCCGATGAGATCTCGTGGGTCCTCGTAGCCCGCATCCTGCGCGAACGGGCGGTTGCAGCCCAGGAATCTCGAGTGACGGTCCTTCCAGAAGACCCGTTGCGGGATGCTGTCGAGTACGAGCTGCAGCATCTGCCGCGATCGCTGCACCTCGGCCGCGAGCTTCTTGCGCTCGGTAATGTCCTGCTTGATGGCGATGAAATGGGTGATGGCGCCCGTGCTGCCGTCCGTAATCGGGGTGATCGTGATTTCTTCCGTGTACTCCAAGCCATCCTTGCGCCGGTTGATCAGCTCCCCGTGCCAGACGCCCCCCCCGAGAATCGTCTTCCACATCTTCGTGTAATACGCCCGGTCCTGCTTGCCCGACTTGAGAATGCGCGGGTTTTCGCCGAGCACCTCGTCACGCGTATACCCCGTCAGTTTCGTGAAGGCGGGGTTGATCCACTCGATGACGCCGGTGCTGCTCGTGAGCATGATGGCACTGGCGCTGGCCTCGAGCGCGCGGGTGAGGAGGCTGAGATGGACCTTGGAGGCCATCCTGCTGCTGATATCGCGTGAAAAAGCGATGACGGCCCGGCGGCCTTCGAACGTCCCTGGAGTGACGATCACTTCCTTCGGGAAAACCCGGCCGTACGCGTCGCGGCCCCAGAACTCGAAGGTGTGTGTCGTGCCGTTGTCGAACGTGTCCCTGACGAGAGCCGCGACTTCGTCGAGGTTGTTCTTCCCGGGAGCGGCCACCTCCGCCGGCGAGCGCCCGATGAAGAAGTCGCGGGGATAGCCATACATCTCTTCCGCGTGGCGATTGACGTCGAGGAATGTCCCGTCGCGCTCCTGGACATAGATCGCCTCCGGCGCGTTTTCGAAGAGCGCGCGGTACGACTCCTGGCGCTCCCTGAGCTTCTCTTCGATCTCGCGCCGGGTCCGCCTCACCTCGGCCTCGGCGAGCTCCCGCTGCGCCGCGGCCGGCAGGAGGGCGAGGGCGTCCTTTGCGATGACGTCGTTGGCCCCGGCCCGCACGAGGGCGCCGGAACGGTCTTTGCCGGCGTTCTGCGGGATGACGATAAGCGGGGTGTCCGGGGCTCGCTCACGAACCATCCCAATCGCATCGTCGGGTTGCAAGCCGGGAGTGCCGTCACCGGCAATGACGAGATCCCACTCCCGCTCACCGAGCGCTGCATCGAGCGCCACGGCATCGGCCACCCGCCGCCAGGTGAGGTCAAACCCGCCACGCTCCAGCTCCCGGACGGCGGGAAGGACATCGTCCTCCAACTCGCCAAGAAAGAGCACGTGCAACCGGTGTGTCATATCGTATTCTGCCACATCTTGTCATATTCTATCTCTCCTTGTGGTCGATTGAGAAGGCACCGGGTGAAAAAGGAGGACGATCTTCTCACCGAGCTCGTGGAAGGTCTCGCTCCGGGGAACGTGAGGACCGCGAGGGATGGCCGGAACAGCCCACCACGTGCACGCGACCTCGCGGCGGGGGCGGGAAAGACCCGCGCGAGGGGTGGGGAACGCCGATCGGACGGGGGATTCGCATGCATCCGGTGTGCAGTATCGCGAATGAAGAACCTTGATTCTATTTTTAGAACTGATATTCTCCACGCGATGAGGTGTGAATCGTGACGACGTGCAAGTCCCGCGAACGCGAGCTTCGGAGGCAGATGATCCTGGAGGCCGCGGAGAAGATCTTCGGGAGCCGCCCGTACCACGAGGCGACGATGCAGGCGATCGCGGCCGCGTTGGAGCTCGGGATGCAGGGGTTGTACGACCAGTTTCCCTCAAAGCAGGCGCTGTACGAAGAGGTGATCGTCAACCGGGCGCGCGGCTACCAGCGGCGGATGGACGAGGCGTTGGAAGGCATCGTCGAACCGGTGGAGCAGCTTTCCCGGATCGCACGGGTCCGTGCCGAGCTCTTTTCCGAAGCGCCGGCGTTTCTCCCGGTCTTCCTGACCGAGAAAATCCGCCTCGACTGGGAGACGAGATCGCGGATGAGCCGGAGGATCCGCCGCGTGATACGGGAAGAGCGGCACCGGCTGATACAGATCATCGAACGTGGGATCTCGGCTGGCAGCCTCAGGAAGGAAGAACCGGCCTTTCTCGCTCACCTGTTCATGGATGCGGTGACGGCGTCGCTGCACGTATTCCGGAAACATCCGGGGGAGGGAATCGAGACATGTACCGAGCGAGCGATGCGTGCCTTTCTCAACGGTGCGGCGGCCTCGTCCTGACGGTGTTGCTGCTGGCCGCAACCGCATCCGCCGCCGGCCCGGGCGCGCTGACGCTCTCGGCGGCGCTGCGGGCCGTGGCATCCGGCTCGCGGGCGGCGGACGTGGCGAAGCTGCAGGTCGCCGAGGCCCGCGCGGCGACGCGGGCCGTCCGTTCGAGCGAGCTTCCCTCGATCAGGCTGACGGGCGGGTTCGTCGACCGGGACAGCGAGCTCGTGGCGGTCTTCGGGCCGTTCATGGCGCCGCTCGGAGGCGATACGTACTGGCAGTACCAGGCGAGTGCGAGGTACCTCCTGTGGGACGGGGGCGTGCGCAAGGCGTCGATCGAGGCGGCGCGCGCGACCGAGGGCGTTGCCGAGCTGGGTGGTGCGGCTTCGATAGTGCAGGCGGAGATCGAGGGCCTGGATGCGTACCTGCGGGCGATGGGCGCCCGGGCGCGGCGCCGGGCGATCGCCAGGCGGATCGCGGCGGTGAAGGCGCACCTCGTCGAGGTGAACGATCTCTTCGCCCAGGGCATGGTGGCGCGAAACGACCTGCTCGAGACGCAGGTGCGCCTGCGCCAGGTCCGGGACCAGGATCTCGCGGCGGCCGATGACGAGGCGGCGGCGGTCCGGGCGCTGGCGCGGTTGATGGGGCGGGACCCTTCAACGCGGATCAGCCTTCCCGCAGCCCTGCAGCCTCCGCCACCGCTGCGATGGACCGAGGCGCAGCTCCTCCAGGCCGCGCTCGAGCGAAGCCCGGACATCCGGGTGCTCAAGGCGCGGCTCGAGGCGGCCGGCAGACGTGTCGAGGTGACCACCGGATGCCGCAGGTGTTCGCCCAGTTCTCGCACACGTACGAGGAGAATCCGTACCTGCTCTATCCCAACGCAAACGTGGTCTCCGTCGGCCTTGACTGGAACGTTTTCGATGGTGGAGCCAGGGCGGCGAAGCGCCGGAGGGCCGGCCTTGCAGCCCGCGTGGTGCGGCGGGATCTCGAGGAGGCGAAACGACGCGTGAGCAACAAGGTCGATACGGCGTACCGGGCGTTTCGCCGGGCGTTGCGGGAGGCTCGAACGGCGGCACGAAACGTCGCGGCCGCCAAGGAAAACCTTCGTATCGAGGAGGACCAGTACAAGGCCGGGATGGTCCGGACGACCGATGTTCTCGACGCGGAGGCACTTCTGGCGGCGAGCCGGTTCGAGCTGATCGCGCGTCACGAGAGCGCCTACGCGCGGCAGGGACGGCTGCTGGCGCTGGCGGGACGCGATCTCGCGGCCTTCTACCGGGGCGTGAGCGGCAATGTGGAGGGATCATGAAGAAGTGGATCGGCCTGGTGATCATCCTGGCATTCACCGCCGGCATGGTGGTGGCATGGCGGATCTACTGGAAACACGAGCAGCTCTACCCGAGCACCGCCGATGCGTACGTCGCCGGCGACATCTACCAGGTGGCCGCGCGGATACCGGGGACCATCGTGCGCCTGCCGGTTGACGAGAACCAGGTCATCGAGCGCGGCGCCCTGATCGCCGAGCTGGATCCCAGGGACATGGATCGCGCCGTCGACGAGGCGGCGGCTGCGCTCCAGCGCGCCAGGGCGGTTCCCGCAACGGTCCGGGCCAGGATCGCCCAGGCCCAGGCCGAGGTCGATGAGGCGGCCAGCAAGCTGCACCTGAAGAAGACGGACCTGGCGCGGTTTTCAGAGCTTGTGGCGAAAAGCTCGATCCCGAGGCGGACGTACGACCAGGCCGTCACGGCCGAGAAAGTCGCCGCCGCACGGAAGGTGGCGGCGCAAAAGGCGCTGGCCGCCGCACGGGCGCAGCTCGTGGTCAGCGAACGGGCGATCCACATGGCCCAGGCGGCGCTGGCGGCAGCCAGGCTCAAGCGCTCGTTCTGCACCATCCGGTCCCCGATCGCGGGGATCATCAGCAAGAAGACGGCCCATGTCGGCCAGGTCGTATCGCCCGGCCAACCGTTGTGCGCGGTGGTTCCGCTCGAAGGAGAGCACCTCTGGATCGAGGCGAACTTCAAGGAAACCCAGCTTGCCAGGATCCATCCCGGCCAGGAGGTACGGTTCTATACCGATGTCGACCCCGGCCGGGAGTACCGCGGCACTGTCGAGAGCCTGAGCGCGGGGACCGGCGCGGCGTTTTCGCTGCTGCCGCCCGAGAACGCCACCGGCAACTGGGTGAAGATCGTGCAGAGGCTGCCGGTGCACATCGCGATCGATGCGGATTCCAACGCCCTGCATGCGTTGCGGCTGGGCCTCTCCGTTCACGTGACCGTCGACACGGCGGCGGGCGCCAAGGCTCTGCGCGGAGACCCCCGAGGCACGAACGGCAATGCCCGCGCCGGGCAGCGGTAGGCGGTGCGGCGTGCATGAAGGTCCCGGGAAGTACCTGATCGCCTTCACGGCGATGATCGGGACGCTGATGGAGGTCGTCGACACCTCCGTCGCCAACGTGTCGTTGCCCCACATGCAGGGGACGTTCTCGGCCGGCGTCGACGAGGTCACGTGGGTGCTGACCGCCTACCTCGTGGCCAACGCCATCATCCTTCCGATCACCGGGTGGCTGGGAAACTACTTCGGCCGCAAGCGGTTCTACATCACGTGCCTGGCGCTTTTCACGGCGGCCTCCCTCGGATCCGGGGCGGCGCCGACGCTCTGGTTCCTGATCCTCATGCGGGTTGTTCAAGGTTTCGCGGGCGGGGCGATGGTGCCGATGTCCCAGGCCATCATGCTCGAGTCGTTCCCGAAGGAGGAACACGGCAAGGCGATGGCGCTCTTCGGCGTCGGCGTGGTCTTCGGACCGATCATCGGGCCGACGCTCGGCGGGTACATCACCGATACGATGACGTGGCGCTGGGTGTTCTACATCAATCTTCCGGTCGGGATCCTGGGGATCCTGATGGCGATGTTCATCATCACCGACCCCCCGTACATGCACCGGCCCGAGGGGCGCGTCGACGGGCTGAGCTTCCTGTTCATCGCGATGGGGCTGGGATCGCTCGAGATCATGCTGAATCGCGGCCAGCGGTACGACTGGTTTCACAGCAACTTCATCATCCTGTTCGCCATGATTGCGGGGCTCGGGCTCGCACTGTTCGTCTGGCGGTCGCTGACGGCGGACACCCCGCTGGTCGATCTGAGGCTCTTCGGGAACAAGGAGTTCGCCAGCGGCACGTTCCTGATGTTCCTGCTCGGCTTCGGGCTGTACGGGTCGTTCACGATGTTGCCGCTTTTTGCCCAGCAGCTCATGGGATACACGGCCACCTGGGCGGGCCTGGTGCTGTCGCCCGGCGGGGTGGCGTCGCTGGTGGCGATGGCGTTCGTCGGCGCCCTTGTCGGGAAGATCGACACGCGGCTGCTCGTGCTGATCGGCGCGATCTTCAACATCGCCGCCCTGTTTCTCCTGCACCTGCTCAACCTCCAGGTGGATTTCTTCTTCCTGGCGTTGTCCAGGGTCTTGCAGGGGTTCGGACTGGGCTTCCTGTTCGTCCCGATCACCGTCGCGGCGTTCGTGCGGTTGACACCCCAGCAGACGGGGCAGGGGACCGGGCTTTTCAACCTCCTGCGGAACGAGGGAGGATCGGTCGGTATCGCCATCGCGGCGACCGTCCTTGGACGGCGGGCGCAGTTCCACCAGCACAACCTGGTGGAGCACCTGACGCCGTACACGCTCCAGCTCCAGCAGAGGTTGACCGGGATCGGGCACTACCTCGTGAGCGTTGGCGGGTACGATCCGGCGACGTCGTCCCGGGCGGGCGAGGCCATCATCTACGGTATGCTCCGCAGGCAGGCGGCGGCGATGGCGTACATCGACGTGTTCTGGATGCTCATGCTGGCATTCGTCGTCTTTCTGCCGTTTATCTTCCTGCTTTCGGGGTCGCAGGGCCACACGGTTCCGGAAGAGGTGACGTGATGTGGCGCGCGTCGACGCGATCGAGCTGCGCCAGGGGAGAACGCTGCGAGGGAGAGGAGGCTGTGATGCGTGACGTGACGATCGTGGAACGAGTGACATCGCACAGAACGCGGTGGCGCGGGCACTGGGGCTGGACCGTGGCGGCGGCGATGGCGCTGAGCGCGGTGACGGGTGGGTGCGGCGCGCCGAAGCCCTCGGGGCATGGGGGCGGCCCGATGGGGCGGGGCGGGCCGCCGCCGCGCGTGATCGTGGCGCCCGTCAGTCTCCACAACGTCAATCCGCCCGACCGGTACGTGGGCCATGTCGAAGCGATCGAGGCGGTTGATCTCCGCGCCCGCGTCGAGGGGTTCCTGGAGAAGGTGACGTTCGACGAGGGCGCCTTCGTGCACGCGGGAGAGGTGCTGTACGTCATCGAGCAGCCGCCGTACGAGGCGAAGGTCGCCCAGGCCGCGGCGCGGGTCGCCGCAGCCCGGGCTGCCGTTGTGCGGACCACGCAATACCTCGACCGGCTCAAAGCCGTGACCACGGGAGGCGTGTCGGCCACGGACCTCGACGATGCGACGGCGGACGCGGCGCGCGCCCGCGCCGAGCTCGACGATGCCAAGGCGGCGTTGAAGCTCGCGAAGCTCGACCTGAGCTACACGACGATCACCGCGCCGATCAGCGGGCGTATCGGGACCACGGCGTACACCAGGGGCAACCTCGTCGGACCGTCGTCGCAGCCGCTGGCGAGGATCGTCCAGATCGATCCGATTCGCGTGGTGTACTCGATCAACGAGAATGACCTTCCCGCCATCCAGGCGGCGCTGCGCGACGCGGCGCACGGCAGGAAGAACCCGATGCTGACGCCGCGGCTGGAGCTTCCCAACGGCGAGCTGTACGGCCGTTCGGGATACATTCAATACGTCGACAACCAGGTGGACGCCCGCACCGGGACGATCGCGGTGCGCGCCGTGTTCCCAAACCCCGGTGGCGTGCTGCTGCCTGGCCAGTACACGACGGTGCTGGTGAGCCGGACGGCGCCCCGGCTCCTCCCGGCCGTACCGCAGACGGCGATCGGCGAGGATCGCCAGGGCAGCTATGTCCTCGTCGTTGGCACGGACAAGCGCGTCGAGGCGCGGAGGATCCAGCTCGGGCCGCTCGTCGGGAACCTGCAGGCGGTGACCTCCGGGCTGTCCAAGGGCGACCGGGTCATCGTCCAGGGGATGCAGAAGGTACGGCCCGGGCAGACCGTGATCCCGGTCTCTCCATCCGGCGCCGGGGGGCGGTGAGCGATGCTCTCGCGCATCTTCATCGAGCGCCCGCGGCTGGCGGCGGTGGTTTCGATCATCATCACGCTGGCGGGGCTGATCGCGCTCGACAACATCCCGGTCGCGCAGTATCCGCAGATCACGCCGCCAGAGATCACCGTGAGCGCCTTCTACCCGGGGGCGAACGCGAAGGTGGTCGCCGACAGCGTCGCCGCTCCGATCGAGGAGGAGGTCAACGGCGCCGACAAGATGCTCTACATGTCGTCTTCATGCTCGAACAACGGATCCTACCGGCTCAGCGTGACGTTTGCGGTGGGGACCAATCCCGACATCGACCAGGTCAACGTTCAAAACAGGATTCAGCTGGCGATGCCGAGGCTGCCGCAGGAGGTCCGGGCCGAGGGGATCGACGTCCGGAAGCGGTCCTCCGACATGATGGCGGTGATCAGCTTTTACTCGCCACACCATACCCGCAGCAAACTGTTTCTCAGCAACTACGTCAGCCGGCACATCAAGGATGACCTGGTCCGTCTCGCCGGCGTCAGCGATTCCCAGATCTTCGGGGAGTTCGAGTACAGCATGCGCGTGTGGGTGAACCCGGACCGCCTGGCGGCGCTGGGGCTGACGGCGAGCGATGTGGCGCGGGCCATCCGCCAGCAAAACCTCCAGGCCGCCGTCGGCTCGATCGGGACGGCGCCGGCCAGGAAAGGACAGGAGGTCGCGTTCACGGTGCGGGCCAAGGGGCGGCTCAACGATGTGAAGGATTTCGAAAACATCGTCGTTCGCACGAAC
>JAADFN010000087.1 GCA_013152895.1 Acidobacteriota bacterium
TGGTTCAAACGGGTGAAGGGGTACAAGAACCAATGAACCGCGTCGACGTTCGCCCGAAACTCCTTCGCTGGGCTTGCGATCGTGCGCGTCTCCACCCGGTGGATCTCGCCGCGCGGTTCCCTCAGTTTCCCGCCTGGGAACGCGGGGAAAGGAAGCCCACGCTCAGACAGCTCGAGAAGTTCGCCCGAACCACGCATACTCCGATCGGCTACTTCTTCTTGCCGGAGCCGCCGGCAGAGCGGTTGCCGATTCCAGATTTCCGTACGGTGGCGGGCGAGGTTGCGGGGCCCAGTCCGAACCTGCTGGATACCATCTATGCGATGCAGAGGCGCCAGGCATGGCTCCGTGAGGAGCGGGTTCAAATGGGGGCCGACCCCCTGGACTTTGTGGGCCTTGCAAGCCTGACGGAGAATCCTGAAGCGGTCGGGCGGGAGATGCGGCGGATCGTGGGCGTTGGTGACGGATGGGCCGCCGCGGTCCGCACCTGGCAGGAAGCTGTGAGCCATTTGCGCCGGGCGATCGAGTCGCTCGGCGTGATGGCGGTGATCAACGGCGTCGTGGGCAACAACACGCACCGCAAGCTGGACGTCGAGGAGTTTCGGGGCTTCGCCCTGTGCGACGACTATGCGCCCTTGATCTTCGTGAACGGCGCTGATGCGAAATCCGCCCAGATGTTCACGCTCGCCCATGAGCTGGCGCACCTTTGGCTTGGGCCGGACGGTGAGGGGCTGTCCGCGTTCGATTTCCTCTCCCCTGCTGGTGGCGAGGTGGAGACGTTCTGCGACCGGGCTGCCGCCGAGTTCCTGGTTCCGGAGCGGGAGCTGAGGGCGCACTGGAGAGACGTCCGGCACGCCCCCGAGCCCTTTGAAGCCATCGCCCGTATGTTCAAGGTGAGCCCGATCGTCGCCGGCCGCCGGGCCATGGACCTGGGCCTGGTGGACCGCGAGATGTTTTTCGCCTTTTACGACACGTATATCAGCCAAGAACGCACGCGGAAGAAGGGCTCCGGCGGGGGCGATTTCTACAACAACCAGAACACGCGCGTGGGCGAGATGTTCGCCACACAGGTCATTTTTGCCGCCCTGGAGGGACGGATCGGTTTCAAGGAGGCCTACGACCTCACCGGATTGCGAGGCGGCGCCTTCCAGGAATACGCACGGCGCCTGGGAGTGGATCTCCCATGAGGGCCTCACAGCGCTACATCATCGATTCGGATGTTCTCATTACGGCGAAGAACCTCTACTACGCCTTCGATCTCTGCCCGGGATTCTGGAAGAGCCTGATTCATCACCATCGCGAAGGCCGCTTGTTCAGCGTCGACAGGGTTCGAAACGAGCTGCTCGCAGGCCGGAAGACGGAGGATCTTGTCCGTTGGGTCAAAGACGATCTGCCGAGGTCCTTTTTTCTCGACGTTGACACCGATGCGGTGACGAGCGCGTATACCGAGATCATGATGTGGGTCCAGCGTCATCCGAAATATTTCGACTCCGCGAAGGCCAAGTTCGCGACGGGCGCGGACGGTTGGCTCGTGGCGTGCGCCCGGGTGCACGGGGCCATCGTCGTCACCAACGAGCAGCCGGCGCCCGACTCGAAGAAAGAGATCAAGCTGCCGGATGTTTGTGATCAGTTCGCGGTGAAGCGCGAGAACACGTTTGCGATGCTCAGGGCTCTGTGTGTTCGTTTCGACTGGGCGGGCGAGAGTTGATGCCTTCCCGCCATTCCGAAGCCGCCTTCGAGACGGTCATCGAAGCGCACCTGCTCGGCCACGGCTATGTGGCGATCCCCGGCGAGGGCTTCGATCGCGAGCGCGCGATCTTCCCCGAAACCGTCCTCGCCTTCATCCGGGAGACGCAACCGAAGGAGTGGTCGAAGCTCGAAGCCCTCCACGGCGAGCGGACCGGCGAGCAGGTGCTGACCGACCTGTGCAAATGGATGGACATGCACGGTTCGCTGGCGACACTGCGCCACGGTTTCAAATGCTACGGGCGCACGCTACGCATCGCCTTCTTCAAGGCGGCCCATGAGCTCAACCCGGAGCTGGATGCTCGCTACGCGGCGAACCGCCTGGGTATCACCCGCCAACTCCATTTCTCGCCGCGTTCGGAGCAGTCGCTCGACGTCACGATCAGCTTGAACGGAATCCCCGTCGTCACGGCCGAGCTCAAGAACCCATTTACCGGACAGACGGTGGAGCACGCCATGCGCCAGTACCGGCGTGACCGCGATCCCCGTGAGCCGATCTTCGAGTTCAAACGGCGAACGCTGGTTCACTTCGCCGTGGACACGGAATGTGTACGCATGACAACCCGGTTGAAGGGAACCGCAACCCTCTTCTTGCCTTTCGACAAGGGTCACAACGGTGCCGCGGGCAACCCGCCCGATCCGGCCGGCCGCAGCTACCGCACGGCCTACCTCTGGGAAGAGGTGCTCGAACGCCACAGTCTGCTCGATCTTCTGGCGCGATTCATTCACTTGCAGGTCGAGGAGAAACGCGACGATCACGGTCGGAAGGTCAAGGTCGAGACGATGATCTTCCCCCGCTACCACCAGCTCGATGCAGTGCGGCGACTGGTGGACGCCGCCCGGAGTGAGGGCGTCGGACACAACTACCTGATCGAACACTCAGCGGGCAGCGGCAAGAGCAACACTATCGGCTGGCTGGCGCATCGCCTGGCGTCACTCCACGACGCCGAGAACGAGAGGATCTTTGACAGCGTGATCGTCGTGACGGACCGGATTGTGCTCGACCAACAGCTTCAGGACACCATCTACCAGTTCGAGCACAAACGTGGAGTGATCCAGAGGATCGACGAGCACTCCCGGCAGCTCGCTGAAGCCCTCGAGAACGCGGTCCCGATCATCATCACAACGCTGCAGAAGTTCCCTTTCGTGTCGAGGCAACTCCTCAAGCTTGCCGAGGACCGCGGCGAACAGGGGACCGGCTTGCTGCCCACTCGGCGTTGCGCGGTCATCGTAGACGAGGCGCACAGCTCCCAAGGTGGAGAGACAGCGACGGATCTGAAAGAGGTGCTCGCGGGGGAGGACCTGCGCGAGGAAGCTCGAAAGCGAGCCGCAGAGGAGGGGCGGGAGGATCTTGAAGAGCTCTTCCGGAGCATGGCCAAGCGTGGCCGGCAAGCGAACCTCAGCTTCTTTGCGTTCACGGCGACACCGAAGCACAAAACCCTGGCCGTCTTCGGTCGGGATGGCGAGCCGGTTCACCGTTACACGATGCGCCAGGCCATCGAGGAGGGATTCATCCTTGATGTGCTCAGGAACTACACCACCTATGGGACATATTACAGGCTCCTCAAGGCCTGCGAGGATGACCCGAAGGTCGAGCGCAAGAAGGCGGCGCGGGCGCTGGCTCGGTTTTTGAGGCTGCACCCCCACAACATCGCGCAAAAAACCGAGGTGATGGTCGAACACTTCCATGCCGTGACCCAGCACAAGATCGGCGGCCGTGCCAAGGCCATGGTTGTCACCGGGTCGAGATTGGAAGCGGTGCGCTACAAGCAGAGCTTCGACCGGTACATCAAGGAGAAGGGATACGCGATCAAGACCTTGGTCGCATTCTCCGGTACGGTCCAGGACGATAAGCTGCCGGACGTGGAGTTCACCGAAGAGAAGATGAACCAGGGCATCCGGGCGAAGGAGTTGCCGGAGAAGTTCGCCACCCAGGAATACCAAGTTCTCCTCGTGGCCGAGAAATACCAGACGGGATTCGACCAACCTCTCCTGCACACGATGTACGTGGACAAGCGGCTCGCCGGTCTCCAGGCTGTCCAGACTCTTTCGCGCTTGAACCGCACGCATCCTCTGAAGGAGGACACCTTCGTGCTCGACTTCGTCAACGATCGCGATGAGATCCGCGACGCGTTCAAGGTGTACTACGAAGGCGCAGAGATGGGCGAGGAGGTCGATCCCGCCCGCATGTACGCGATCAAGGGCGAGCTCGACGCTACGGGGATCTACCTTGAAGAGGAAGTCGAGCGCTTTTGCTCGGTATATTTCAAGCCGAAACAGCGTCAGAGCGCGCGGGACCACCAGGCGATGAACGCAGAGCTCGATCTGGCCGTGGTCCGCTTCCAAGTCTTGCAGGACAACGAGGAAGACGAGGCGGAGCTTTGGCGTGGCAAGGTGCAGGCGTTTCGCAACCTGTACGGCTTCCTCAGCCAAGTGATCCCATATCAGGACTCGGACCTCGAACGGCTGTACGTGTTCCTCCGCCATCTCGCCGCGAAGTTGCCGCGCCGCCGGAGCGGGCCGGCCTATCAGTTCGACGACGAAGTCCGACTCGAGTATTACCGGCTGCAGAAGATCAGCGAGGGTTCGATTTCGCTCCAGGAGGGGGATGCGCGGGCACTGGACGGCCCCACCGAGGTCGGTTCCGGAGTATCACGTGAAGAAGCCGTGCCGCTCTCGCAGCTTATCGACGTAATCAACGATCGCTTCGGTACGGACTTCAACCAGGCCGACCAGCTCTTCTTCGACCAGATCGTGGAGGCTGCGCTCAACGACGACAGCTTGCGGCAGGCAGCTGCCGTGAACCCGGAAGATAAGTTCGAGCTGGTGTTCAAGAACCTCCTGGAGCGTATCTTCGTCGAGCGCATGGACGAGAACGAGGAGATCTTCGTTCGCTATATGAACGACGTTCCCTTCCAGCAGGTCGTCAGCGCGTGGATGGCTTCGGAGGCGTACCGGCGGCTCCGGACCGGCTTGGACGAGGAGGAGAAAGTCGCCGCGGAGGAATCATCCGTCCCGCCGGAGTTGCGCCTTGTCGAGGATCGCCCGAACGATCGTTACGTGACCTGTCTGCCCTTGGTGCCGCTCCAGGCTGCTGCCGGTGCATTCGGTAGTCCGCAGCACATCGAGGACGATGCCTTCGAATGGGTGGCCGTCGACTGTCGCTACCGCCTGCGTCCGGGGATGTTCGTCGCGCGGGTTGTCGGTAAGTCGATGGAGCCCGTCATTCCAGATGGCTCGTATTGCCTCTTCCGCGCGCCCGTCGAGGGGACTCGTCAGGGCAAGACGGTCCTGGCTCAGCTCGCCGATGCAGTGGATCCGGATACAGGACAACGCTATACGGTCAAGCGGTACGAGAGCGAGAAGGAAGGCGACGGCGACTCCTGGCGCCATACGAAGATCACTCTGAAACCGATCAACCCTGACTTCGCCCCGATTGTCTTGACGGACTCTCGTGAGGGCCAAGTTCAGGTGATTGCAGAGTTCCTCGAGGTGGTTGGCGGATCTCCGAAAGACCAGGATGACTCAAGCGCGCGGGACAGTGGCGGGGATAGGAGCTAGACACGATGTTGTTGGCGGCTGAAACGGTGGGCCCTGACAATCTCGCTCCCTTGCCCAACAGGTTTGGCCGCTCCGCCGCCGCCGCCACGATCCCCAACCAGGGTATCCTGATTGATACCCTTGGCCTCCAGGGGGCGAAGGTGTCAAGTCGCCTGGTGGAAGGCTCT
>JAADFN010000088.1 GCA_013152895.1 Acidobacteriota bacterium
CAAAGCAATGCTGCGATCCGCCCCAACGAAGCGATAAGCCCGGGGCGGGGCGCCAGCCCCGGCGGCATGAGCTTCGAGCCGGACCCGCGCTTGCGCGAGGGCCGGATCGACGCGAATGACGCGGTCCGGCCACAGGCCGGGCCTCCCGGGCGCCTCCACGGTCTCTCGACGAACACGGATGCTGGTCAATCGAGAATCTCGTGTATGTCACTGTCATCGCACGTCTTGATGAGGCTACACCCCCCCTTGTTCATCCGCAGACGTGGTGCTGCTCCTGGGGCATGACGGTGCTCAGAATGACAGGGAGAAAGGGACGTGCGCTTCCTCTCACAGTGCCTGACCATGGGGAAGTTATGGAAACGGCGCTTCTGGCTTCGGTCTATGACTTCTTGTCGTCGGATGGCGTGACGAACGAAAGAGTGGCGGTGATGATGCTTCGTGTCGGGGCGTGGACGGTGGGGATGCTGCGGGATGAAGGGCCGCGCGCCGTGCCTCAACTTACGCCTCGGTGCAGAGCGTTCGTACCGTTGGTTCGAGTATTATCGTACGCAGGGGGGGAATGCATGAGCGATCGGGCGATCACGATTGATCTTCATTTCATGGGGTATGACGAGGTCATTGCCTCGTTTCTCGTTGCCACGCCCGGAGGAGGGTTCGTTCTGCTGGAAAGTGGTCCCGGCAGCACGCTGGACGCGCTGGAGGCCGGCATCGGCGCGGCGGGTTTCACGCTGGCCGATCTTCGGGGCGTCTTCGTGACGCACGTGCACCTTGATCACGCCGGGGCGGCGGGGGAGCTGGCGCGGCGGACGGGTGCGGACGTCTTCGTCCATCCCTCCGGCGTGCGGCACCTCGCGGATCCGTCGCGGTTGCTGGCGAGCGCCGGGCGGCTGTACGGCTCGATGATGGAGACGATATGGGGGCGGATGGAGCCTGTTCCGGAAGAGAAGCTTCACGTCGTCGAGCACGGTGAGGTTGTCACGATCGACGGGCTCGATCTCACCGGCTGGCACACGCCGGGGCATGCCAGCCATCACGTCGCGTGGCAGGTGGGATCCGAGGTCGCGACGGGCGATGTCGGGGGATTGCGGATGCCCAGGTCCTCCCACATCATTCCGCCGACGCCGCCGCCCGATATCGACATTGCCGTGTGGAAGGCGAGCCTGGATACGCTCAGGAGCCTCGACGTCGAGCGGCTGTTGGTGACACACTTCGGCGCCCACGGCGAGCCGTCCGAGCATCTCGATCAGCTCGAGGCCCGGCTCGACGCGTGGTGGGAGCTGGCGTGCGGGGTTCTCGATGCCGGGGGCGATGTTGGCACGCTGGAGGCCGCACTGTCTGAGCTCGATGACAGCGACATGGCGGCGACCGGTATGCCGGACGATGTCCGCGCGCGGTACCGGGCGGCGTGCCCGATGCCGATGAACGCCGCGGGCCTCGTGCGGGCGTGGAAAGTCCAGGACCGGGGGAAGGACCTGCATGGCGGAAACGTTTCTGCCACTCGGCGCGACTGAGCCGGTCGGGGTCGTCGCGCTGTCGAGCCCGGTGGACCGGGATCGCTTCGATGCCGGGCTGGAGGCGCTGAAGAGCCTGGGACGGCCCGTTGTCGTGGCGCCGAACCTGTGGGACCGCTCGGCGCTGGGAACGACGGCGGGGGAGGATGCGCGCCGGGTCGAGGGGCTCGAAGCCGTGCTCGATGCAGGAGCGAGGGTGATCGTGGCGGCCAGGGGAGGCTTCGGCGTGACCCGGATCCTCGAGGCGCTCCCGTGGGAGCGATTGATCCGGGAGCAGGTCGTCTTCGTGGGCTTCTCCGACCTCACGGCACTTTTCAACCCGCTGGTCGCAGCCGGGGGCAGCATCCAGGTTCACGGGCCGATGGTGGCGGTGGGGATGGATCGCGCCGTCTCCCGGAGGCGGCTCTTTGATCTCCTCGAGGGGAGGTTGACCGGCCGGACGCTCTTCAGATTTGCGCCGTCGGATGTCGTGCGGGGTGGGTGTGCGGCGGGCCGCGCGATCGGCGGGAACCTGGCGGTCCTCTGCTCCCTTCTCGGGACGAGGTTCGAGCCGGAGTGGGAAGGCGCGGTGCTGTTCATCGAGGATGTCGGCGAGCCGCTCTACAGGCTCGACCGTTTGTTGACCCACCTGAAGACCGCTGGTAGATTGAACCGTGTCGAAGCGGTTGTCAGCGGGCGGCTGCACCGGTGCGGGCAGGTGGCCAAACGGGCGTGGGCACGTCTCGTGGCGGAGGCGGTTGGAAGGCCAATTCCCATCGTTACCGGTCTTCCGTTTGGCCACGGGGCGAAGAACATGGCCTTTCCGCTCGGGGCCGGGGTCGAGGTTGACACCAAGGGCGGGTATCTACTCTGGAGGGATTGATGGCCAAGTTCAAGATCACGGCGAAACCTGAGCGTCACGATTCGCTCGAGGCGATGCGGACCCACTTCCCGGAAGGCACGACGATCTTCTCCGAGGGCGATCTCGGGCTCGCGATGTACGTGATCGAGAACGGCGAGGTGGAGATCCGGAAACGGACGGGGGACACCGAGACCGTGCTGGCCGTGCTTGGCAAGGGTGATTTCTTCGGCGAGATGTGCTTGCTGGAGGATGATTCGCCGCGGACCGCGTCGGCGATTGCGAAGACCGACGTCGATGCGGTGATGATCGATCAGGCGGCGTTCATCTTCATGCTCAATCACAACCCGGAAATCGCCGTCCGGATGATGCGGCGGCTCGTGCGGCGGTTGCGGGAGACCACGACGCTGCTCGAAAAGGCGGTCGGGCACTCGGTCGATCTCGAATCCTCGGGGATCACCGGTCCGCCGCCTCCGCCGCGCGATCCCAACGCGCGCCTGGTCCTGGACGAGACTGGCGACATCTTCCAGCTGGTCGACGGCAGGGATACGACGATCGGCAGGAGCGATCCGGTGACCGGTATCGATCCGGACATCGACCTGACGTTGAGCGACCCACAGCGGACGATTTCCCGGCGGCACGCCAGGATCCGCCGGGGCGATGACGGCGGTTTCACCGTTATCGAAGATGTCGGGACGATGAATGGCACGTTCGTCAACGGCGTCCGCCTGACGGCGGGGCGTCCCTACCCCTTGAAACCGGGGGACACGCTCGTGTTTGGAACCGTTACCTGCCGTTTCGAAACGGGCCCCCGGGAGGAATGACCGGCTGAACGTTCCCGAGCCGCGTCGTGACCGCCGCTCGAAGGGCGCGCATCCATCGCCGCTTGGGCCCGGCGATTCCGTGATCCGCCTGGGGGGTATCGGGCCGCAGCTGAGCAGCCGGCTTGCCGCGGAGGGCGTTGAAACGGTCCTCGATCTACTCCTGCGAATTCCGGCTCGCTGGGAGGACCGGACCGAGATCGCCCGGATCGGCGATCTGGTTCCCGACGGGCGGCCGGCGCTGCTGCGGGGACGCGTGGGGAAGGTCCGGGTTCGCCGCCGGGGCCGCCGGGGCAGGGGCGTGGTCCAGGCGGAGCTTGCGGATGGTGACGCAACCATCGGCGTCGTGTGGTTCAACCAGACGTGGATCGCCGACAGGCTCAAGGGACGGCCCGAGGTCTTTGTCTACGGCCCGGTGAGGCGGGATCCGCGCTCGGAGGCGCCACAGCTCGTCAATCCGGAGGTCGAGGCGGCGGACGGCGGTGAGGAGCGGGAGGGAATCATCCCCGTCTACCGGAAGATCGGCCCGATCGGCGGACGGCGGCTGCGGAAGCTGATGGCCCAGGCGATTCGGGCTCTCGAGCACGTCGAGGATCCGCTCCCCGCCGATCTTCTCGCCGCGCGCGGCCTGCCCGACCTGCGAACCGCCCTCCAGCGTCTTCACAGGCCGCCGGCACCCACCGCCCCGGCGGGGCGGGCGTCCTGGATCGATGCGCTCAATTGCGGGATCACGCCCGAGCACAGTCGCCTCGCCTTCGAGGAGCTCCTGGGCCTGGCCGGGAATGTCCTGCGGCTCAGGGAGACGCGGCGTTTCCGGCGCGCGCCGGCATTTCCGGATTCCGGCGATCCATGTCGCCGCCTCGACCTGCCGTTCGAGCTGACCGCCGCCCAGCGCCGCGTTCTCGACGAGATCCTCGGCGATCTCGCCCGTCCATTCCCGATGGCCCGCCTGCTCGAAGGCGACGTTGGCACGGGCAAGACGGTCGTGGCGGCGCTCGCTGCGGTCCACGTGCTCGACGGCGGCGGACAGGTGGCGATGATGGCGCCGACCGAGCTGCTCGCCGAGCAGCACATGGCCACGCTGACGAAGCTGTTCGCGGGCTCCCGGTGGCAGCCGCACCTGCTGACGGGCTCGGCGCCGGCCGCCGCGAGGCGCCAGGTGATCCGGGAGCTCGCCGACGGCACGGCCGGGCTCGTCGTGGGCACCCACGCCCTGATCCAGGCGGCCGTCGGCTTCGACCGCCTCGGCCTGGTCATCATCGACGAGCAGCACCGGTTCGGCGTCGCCCAGCGGCAGGCGCTGCTTGAAAAGGGAGCCGCGCCCCACCTTCTCGTGATGACCGCGACGCCGATTCCGCGTTCCCTGGCGCTGACCGTCTACGGCGATCTCGATCTCTCCATTCTCGACGAGCTGCCGCCCGGACGCAGGCCGGTGCGGACGGTCATTCGAGCCCCCGAGCAGGCCCCGAGCGTCTTCGAGTACATGGGCCGCGAAGTGGCCGGGGGAGCGCGCGGCTACGTCGTCTTCCCGCTGATCGAGGCCTCCGATGCGATCGGCGCCGAGGCGCTCGAGGACAACCTGCCGAAGCTTCGCCGCCTCCTGCCCGGCGTCGAGATCGGGATGTTGCACGGGCGCATGGGCCGCGAGGAACGGGAGCAGGTCTACGCCGCCTTCCAGCGCGGGGAGATCCAGGTTCTGGCCGCGACGACCGTCATCGAGGTCGGCGTCGACGTGCCCCAGGCGAGCATGATGGTCATCGCATCGCCCGAGCGCTTCGGGCTCTCGCAACTGCACCAGCTGCGCGGCCGCATCGGGCGCGGCGGCAGACAGTCGTGGTGCGTGCTCCTCGCCGGGGGTCGGCTCTCCGCCAGGGCCCGGCGCCGCCTGGAGATCTTCCAGGCAACGCGGGACGGTTTCAAGCTCGCCGAGGCCGACCTCGAGCTTCGCGGTCCCGGCGAGCGCACGGGGCTCAGACAGTGGGGCGCGGACGGCCTCCTCTTCGCGGACATCTTCCGGGATCGCGAGCTCCTGGAAGCCGCCAAGCGCACCGTGGCCGAGCTGGCCGCACGTGGCCTGTTGCGCGACACCCTCGACAGGCTCATCCTGAAAGGGGGGAGCACCCCATCCCCCGCGGGAGCGAACGCATGAGCGGCACACCGAAGAAGAGCGTCTTCGTCCGGATCGTCGTCCTGACCTTCGGGTGGATCCTCGTCATTCTCGGCATCGCCGGACTCTTCCTGCCCATCCTCCAGGGCGTGCTCCTCATCGCCGCCGGACTCTGGGTCCTTCGAGTCGAAAACCGCCCACCGCCTCCTCGAAAAGATCCGCCACAAATTCCCCCGCCTCGACGCCAGGCTCACCTCCTGGCAACAACGCTGGCGCCGCCGCCTCGCCCGGTGGAGGAGGAGAAAGTAACGAGCCCCGCAACGAGCCCAACCCCGGCGGTGCCCGTAGCCACTCCCAACGGGGCAGCGTTGCCGCGTTGGTAACCGGCAAACCAGGCGCCGGTCCAAAGCCAAACGCGCGGATCCCGCGCGCCTCGTTCCCGCGCCGAGGCCATCCAGAACGTTTCCGGGCTGCCAGATCCGCCTCAACGGGAGCTCTGGTTCGTGAGGGCCGGGGAGGATCATTTCGGTGGACTCGCCTACTGTTCCCCGGCATGCTCGAGGAGCTTCTGCGCCCTCGCGAGTACCTGCCGGGCCTCCCCATGCCCCTCGACGCCATCCAGGGCCCGCTCCAGGCTCCGGGCCGCGACGCCAAGCCTCCCGGCGAAGGCCGCCGGCCACCGTTCGGCTAGCGTGGCGTAGATCTCCACAGCCTCCTTCGCCGCTCCGACTGCCTCCTCGTGCTGACCACGGTCGGAAAGAATGGCACCAAGCGTATCAAGACTTGCTGCGAGGTCAGGAAGGAATACATCGGGACGGTCGTTCGCGAGCTTCCTGCGGATTTCGACGGCGTCCTTCGCCGCTTCCAGCGCCTCCTCGCGGCGTCCAAGATCGGAGAGCCTGTTGCCCAGGTTGTTGAGGCTCATGGCGACGTCCGGGAGGAAGGCATCGGGACGGTCCGCAGCCAGGCCACTGTAGATCTTCATAGCCTCCTTCGCCGCTTCCAGTGCACCCTCCCGCCGTCCAAGATCGGAAAGGCTATTGCCGAGGTTGTTGAGGCTCATGGCAAGGTCCGGGAGGAAGGCGCCGGGATGGTCCTTCGTGAGCTTCCGGCGGATCTCCACGGCCTCGCGCGTGGCGTCGAGCGCCTTCTCCCGCCGACCGAGATCGGAAAGTCTGTTGCCCAGGTTGTTGAGGCTTGCGGCGAGGTTCGGGAGGAAGGCGTCGGGACGGTCCGCAGCCAGCCGACGGTAGGTTTCGACGGCCTCTTTCGTTACTTCGAGTGCCTCCTCCCGCCGACCGAGATCGGAAAGCCTGTTGCCGAGGTTGTTGAGACTCCCAACAAGGTTCGCGAGGAATGCCTCCGGACGGTTCTTCGCCAGTTTCTGGCGAATCTCCACAGCCTCCTTCGCCGCTTCCAGCGCCTCCTCGCGGCGTCCAAGATCGGAGAGCCTGGGACCGAGGTTGTTGAGGAGCCGGGCTCGCTCCGGGAGGTTCTCGGGAAGATCGGCCAACGTCTCAAGCT
>JAADFN010000089.1 GCA_013152895.1 Acidobacteriota bacterium
GGCCCGGCGGAAGAGCTCCTCGACCAGGGGCCCCAGAGCGAGGTTCTCGATGCCAGCGGGTGCATCATCCTCCCGGGCCTCGTCAACACGCACTCCCATCTCGCCATGACCCTGCTCCGCGGCCTCGCCGACGATCTCCCGCTCAAGGAGTGGCTCGAAAACCACGTCTGGCCGGCCGAGAAGGAGCACATGAACCGCGAGGCGGTCAGGGCCGGTACCGCCCTCGCCGCCGCCGAACAACTGCTCGCCGGCGTCACAACGACCACCGACATGTATTTCTTCGACGATGAGGTCGCCGAGGTTCTTGCGGGAATCGGGATGCGCGGCGTCATCGCCGAATCGCTCCTGGACTTCCCGACGCCACGCTGCTCAGGACCGGACGAGATGATCGACCGGCAGCGCGAGCTGATCGAGGCGTACAAGGACCATCCACTGATCACGCCCTCCGTGGCGCCGCACTCCCCGTACACGGTCGGCGCAACCAGCCTGGTACGTGAGGCCGAGCTCGCCGAAGAGTACGGCGTGCCCCTTCAAATCCATCTTTCCGAGACCCGCTGGGAGGTCAACAAGCTGCTCGAGGAGAAGGGTGTTTCTCCAGTGCGGTACCTCGCTGATCTCGGCGTGCTCTCGGACAACACCATCGCCGCACACTGCGTGCACGTCTCCTCCGATGATATCGCGCTGCTCGCCGAGCTCGAGGTCGGCGTCGCTCACAATCCTGTCAGCAACCTCAAACTTGCATCCGGCATAGCCCCGGTTCCGGCCATGCTCGAGGCGGGCGTTACCGTCGGCCTCGGCACCGACGGGACGGCCTCGAACAATACCCTCGATCTCATGCGGGACATGCAGGTCGCCGCGCTCCTCCACAAGGGGGTCAGCGGACAACCGACGGCGATTCCCGCGTTCGAGGCGCTCCGGATGGCGACCACCGGAGGTGCCTCCGTTCTCGGACTTCAGGACACGATCGGCGTGCTCCGGGAGGGGATGGAGGCCGATCTCGTTTGTATCGACGCCGGCGTGCCGCACGCGACGCCTCTCTTCGATCCGGTCTCCCACCTGGTGTATGCGGCGCGTTCGGCCGACGTCCGCCACACCATCGTGCGTGGAAAGATCCTCGTCAGGGACCGGGAGCTCCAGACGCTCGATCTGACGGAAATCATCTCTCACGCCAACGAGATTGCGGGTAAGATCAAGCCATGAGGTGCGGAGGCGTCCCGCCGTTCACTCGCCGTGTTTCTGCGGGGGCGCCACCATCCCGAAGGAGAGGCGCACGAAACGTTCCGCTTCACGCCGGAATGAATCGAGTGTAGGATCGTCGCCGTTGAGGACCAGTCCGTGGCGGTCGAGGTTAGGATTGCCACAGAAGCCAGCCAGGGGAACGCCACCGATACCGGTTTCAAAATAGAAGGCGACCGTTGGCGAGACGCCATACTCCCGGGCCGCCTCGAAACACCTGTCGGAAAGGCGCACGACCGCGTACATCGAGCCTTCCCAGTCGAAACCGAGAGGATCCGGAAGCAACGGCTGCTCTGTGTCGACGAGATCGCGGTACCGGTCGAAGATCCGTTCGAGATGCAGCCGCCGCCTGCTCTGCAGGTGCCGGCCGATCCTGAGCTGGAGATCGATGGCATGTTCCTCGAGCTCCTCGTCGCCGGCAAGGTATGGGGAGAGGAGCGCCAGCGACACGGCCTGCATCATGTTCGATGGGCCTGCCATCACGTTCTGCGCGTACCGCACGACACCGTTGGCCAGCGACGATGCCTTCGTCATCACCGCGCCGGACCGCAACCCTGTCACCCCGTGAGTCTTGGACAACGAGTCGATGAACATCACGTGATCCGCAAAACGTGGATCGTCCAGATACCATCGCAGGAGCTGGTCGTGGCGCGGGTGCAGACGGACGTACACCGAATCGAGGATGATACCGGCATCGGGCCATCGATCGAGCACCGCTGCGACGAAGTCCCGCATCTGCCCCGGAGGCAGCGTACGGCCCGTCGGATTGTTGACGGGCATCATGTAGAGGCCGTCAATGTCGACACCGTCCGGAATCAGCCGGAGATCCTCCGCGCGCGGATCCATATCCGCGCCCGAAGGCGGTAGAAACACCACCTGCATCCCCTGCAGGGCGATCTGGTCCAGCGGACACGAGAAGGTCGGCAACGGCACGAGGATGGTGGCCGGACGCGCCGTTGTGTGCCGTTCGCGATGGGCCTCGGCAACGCCCAGGAGGGCCGCCTGCACGGCCTGGTTCCCGCCATGAAAGAGGAAGATCTCCGGTATTGCGCCGCGCCGGTTGGCGAAGTCGAGCCCAACTTGCGTGTGCCACACTCGCGACCATGCCTGAATCAGCGCTGGATACCCCACCGAATCGAGGTTGTACCCCAAGGGATGGGAGGACAGCTGCCGCATCCAGGCAGCCGCATGATCAAACGCCCAATCGAGAAGCCTCCCCCACTCTTCGCGGAGGCCCGGGTCCTCGGAGTCCCCGGCCGGAACCGTACGCCAGTCCATGTCGCCGATGGCCGTCGCCTGGTCGTCGAACCCTTGTGCCTGCATGGCGCTGACGACCCGGCTCATCAGCCGGATCGGGGCGCTCGCAAAAAGGTCCTTGAACTGGTTGTACGTCTCGATACGCGTTTTCAACTCACGATCCGGGCTTGAATGATCCATCCGTACGCCTCCCTCATCAGCGGGTATCGTACGGGGATCCCGCGTTCCCGGCAACTCTGGATCGAACGTCGAGCGGGCTCAGTAGTCGCTCGTCATGATGAACACGGGCGCCCCGATGAAGCGGTTGTACTTCGGCCGGAGGCGATCGGCGTTGTAGAACTTTGCGACGTCTACGACTTTCTTGTGGCTCGTGACCACGTCGATCGGAACGTTGTCGTATCGCCCGTTGCGGACGTTCACGAGCCTTCCGGACACCCCGTCGAGCACCAGATCCATCGCCAGGTTCCCGTACGCCATCGGGACGATGGAATCCACGGCGTCCGGATCGCCGCACCGGACGAGATACCCCAACCGCTGGCTGATCGTGTTGACGCGGCGCCCGTTGTTGAAGCGTGGGGATACGTGCTTGAGCCCCCGCGCCACCATGTCCCCGATGCCGCCCAGCTTCCTGTGGCCGTACTGATCGGTCTCGGATTCCTGGTAGACCATCTCCTCCATGCCCGTGAATGTGGCGCCTTCCGAAACGAGCACGACGCTGTACCGGCTCGGGTTTTGCCTCCGGTCTTCGCTCAGCAGATCGGCGAGCTGCTCGAGATCGAAAACACTCTCGGGAATCACGCAGCGGTTGGCGGCGCCCGCCATCGTTGGAAGCAGGGCCGTGAAGCCCGCGTATCGTCCAAACACCTCGATGACGAGGAACCTCTCGTGGCTGCCAGCGCTGGTCCTCAGCGCATGCGTCATCTCGATCGTCCGGGTCACGCAGGTCGAAAAACCGATGCAGTAGTCGGTTCCCGGAACGTCGTTGTCCATCGTCTTCGGGATGGCCACGACCGGCACGCCCATGTTGTGCAGATGCACCGCGTACGACAGTGTATCGTCGCCTCCGATCGGAATCAGCGTGTCGATACCGAGCCACTCGAGGTTGGCGAGCACCTCCGCCGTCAGGTCTACGACCTCGTCTTTCGTCGAATCACGGAGATGATCCGGCAGATTCTGCCGCGGAACGGCGTTTGGACGTGTACGGGATGTGTGAAGAAACGTGCCGCCGGTTCTCCCAACCTTGCTGACCACCTGTTCGGTCAGCTCGATGACCTGGGACGATGACGGCTTCTTGAGATCACGGTTGATCTCGATCAGGCCGGCCCATCCCCTCCGGATGCCAAGGACCCGGTAGCCCTCGCCAATCGCCCGGATCGTGATCGCCCGGATCACCGGGTTGAGACCAGGAACGTCGCCGCCTCCGGTCAGAATGCCAATCGTACCCTTGAGCCTTTTCACATGAGCCACGATACGCATCCTCCCTCAACGTCCATACGTTCAAACGTTCCCGGCATGAGATCCATTTCGCCGTTCCCGGCCGCGCTACGCCTTCGAGCTTGAAAGCCTACAACGATTGGGCGAGCTCCTTCAGCGTCCTGGAGATCACGATCTTCTGGACTTCCGATGTCCCCTCGTACACGGTCGTCACCCGTGCGTCCCGGTACAGGCGCTCGATCGCATATTCCTTCGAATACCCGTATCCGCCATGAATCTGGATGGCGGATGCGACGACGCGGTTGCACATCTCGGATGCGAACAGCTTGGCCCGCGCAGATTCCCGCGAATGGCGCCCGGGCCTCGACGCAGCCTGCGCCGCCTCGTTGAGCAATGCGCGCGCCGCGGCGATGTCGGTGTCCATCTCCGCCAGCCTGAAGGCGATCGCCTCGTGGTCGAAGAGAGGCCGACCGAACTGACGCCGGTCACGGGCGTACCGGAGCGCTTCTTCCATGGCCGCCCGGGCAATGCCAAGGGCCTGTGCAGCGATCCCGAGCCTCGAATGGTCGAGCGTTGCCAGCGCGATGGAGAAGCCCTGTCCCTCTTTTCCGAGCAATGCCGACTTCGGCACGCGGACGCCATCGAGGGCGACCATCGCGGTCCTCGACGATCTCAGGCCCATTTTCTGTTCGGGCCTGTTAACGATGACCCCCTCCCGGTCAGCATCGAGGATGAACGCGGAGATGCCATGAGCACCCAGCGAAGGATCCTTCGTGGCCATGCACACGAAGGTCTTGGCTACGCCCGCGTTGGTGATCCACGCCTTGTTTCCATCCAGAACGTAGGCGTCGCCGGCATCTCTGTAGCGTGTCTTGAGGCTCGCCGCATCCGAGCCCGCCTCGGGCTCGGTCAGCATGAACCCGCCGAGGACCTGGCCGCTTGCAAGCGGGCGGAGGTAGCGTTCCTTCTGCTCCTCGGATCCGAAATGAAGGATCGGCCAGCAACAGACCGAGTTCGTCACCGAAATCGTCACCGCGATCGACGCATCGGCGCAGGCGACCTCCTCGACGATCATCAGGTAGGTCGCAAGATCCATTCCGGCGCCACCAAGCTCCTCGGGCACGAAAATGCCGAATAGCCCCAGCTGTCCCATTTCTTCCAGGACCTCGGCCGGAAAATCCTCGGAGCGATCCCGCTCCGCAGCCCCGGGCCGGACCTTCTTCTTGCAAAACGACCTCACGAGGTCGCGCACCTGCTCGTACTGATCGTCGAACGATGATGTGGTCATGGGTCTCTCCTCGTTAGAAATATTCTTGAAGACTTCTCCTCACGTCCAGATCCCGCCCGGACGCTGATGAGTTACCGGTGAAAGCGAGGGGCCCGGCGCTCAAGAAATGCCAGGGCCCCCTCCCGCGGCTCGCCGAGGGCGAAGAGGAAGCGAAACGTCGCCAGCTCGAGCTCCAAGGCACCCGTACCACATGAAGACGAGCGCAAGAGATCCCGCGCGGCCGTCAACGCCGCCCGCGAGCTCCCGTCGAGGCATGGAAACTCTTCACCCTTTCCCAGAAGGGTATGGACCAGTCCGCGATCGAAGGCCACCGCGGTGGCCACGGGGCCGCCTCCCAACAATGCGAGCGCGAGCCCGCGCCGCCCGGCACGTCCCGCCGCCCAGAGCAAACCTGCCGATGGAATCTCTTTGCCCGGCGGAAACAGGAGATGATCACCCTTGCGGGCTACCACGAAATCGCTGCAAAGAGCAACCTCCAGCGCGGGGGCCGCCAGATCTCCCCGGATGTCCGCCACCGTTACCGCCCTGACCGCTGTCCACGGTTCGAGGCAGCTCCACGATGGGGGACTCGCCGCAGGACCCGGTTCAAACACGACTCTCAAAATACCGGGCGCGCCTCCCATATCGCACAGCCGGCCGAGTTGACCCTCGGCCGGTTCAGCAGGATCCCACGTTGCAACCCTCACGCCCACAGTGTACCGCGAACCGGCCTGACCGCATCTCCATCACAACAAGCCGCCTATGAACGCCCCCTGGCATCATCAGACCCGGTCATGAAGCGCTTCAACCTCCCCTATCATATTTATCTCTTGCAATAACGAGTGCTTACATGTATACTTCCAATATGAAGAGTGAGATCTTGTTCAGCGTCGGGCGGGGCCACACGCGAGTAGATGCCGTGCTCGGCGACATGACCGAGGAGATTGTCGACGTTATTGTCAATGCCGCCAACAGCCAACTACAGCACGGGGGCGGCCTCGCTGGAGCTCTCGTGAGGCGCGGCGGTCGAAGCATCCAGGCCGAGTCGAGCCGCGTTGCACCGGTCCCGGTCGGTGGCGCCGCCGTCACGTCCGCAGGAACGCTTCACGCCCGCTGGATCGTTCATGCAGTCGGACCGCGCTGGGGCGAGGGGGACGAAGAGCAGAAGTTACGCTCGGCGATCCGCGCCTCGCTCGGCAAGGCCGATGAGCTGAAAGCACGTTCAATCGCGCTGCCCGCGATTTCCACGGGGATCTTCGGATATCCAAAACAGGCCGGAGTTCGAACCATCGTCGACGAGCTCTTTCGTTGGCTCGATGAGAATCCAAACACGGTGTTACGGCTGGTCCACCTGACAGCCTTCGATGAACCCACGGCGGCCCTTTTCGCGCAAGAGCTTCAGAATCCATCAGTTCCATGAGGAACTGCGAAAAACGCACTCATGTGTTATAATCCGCCGTCGATGCGCACAGGAGGGAGGGAAAGATCACCAAATGGCTGATCTTTACCAATATCGCGAACAATCAGAAGAACCACTTGATTGCCTTTATATCCTGCACTGCTCCGGTGAAAATTCGCTTGCCGGGCTCGAGTTCTCAGCCAAGGAGAAACGCCAGCTTCGTCAAAAAATGAAGGCGCTTTCTCCAAAGGGGAATGAGGGCGAGATCATCTCCGGAGAGTGTCCGCTCGAGATCGCTCACCGGATCACCTTCGTTGGCCTCGGGGAGGAGAAACGCCTCACCCATGCCAAGCTCCGGGAAGGTCTTCGCAGGGTCATCAAACAGGCCGCAAAGAACCGCGAGTATCAGATCGCCCTCGGTCTTGCGCCTCGAGTGCACGGTCTTTCCGAGGCGGAGTCGCGTCTTTTTGCCCTGCTGGAAGCTGCGATCGCCGACTATACGTTCGATCACTTCAAATCGAAGAAGAACGAATTCGACAAGATCGACGGGCTCCATATCGTGCCCCTGGCTGGTGAAACAGAGGAGGAGCTCGAGCACAGGCTCGAACAGGTCCGACTCTATGCCAATGCCGTCCGCCTCGCACGCGATCTCGGGAATCGTCCCGGTAACGACTTGACTCCCGAAGCGTTTGCATCGACGGCGCGTGAGCTTTGTGAAGAGGAGGCCGGCCTCCGGGTGACGATCCTCGGTCCCAAGGAGCTGACCAAGGAAAAGATGGGCGGCATCCTGGGGGTCAGCCAGGGCTCCGTCCAGGAACCGCGTATGATCGTCATCGAGCATCGCCCCAAGAAGCCAAAGAAATCCCTGGTTTTCGTTGGAAAGGGCGTGACGTTCGATGCCGGCGGTATCTCGCTCAAGCCCGCCCGTGATATGGGATGGATGAAATACGACATGTGCGGAGCCGCAATCGTCCTCGCCGTCATGTGCACGGTGGCGCAGCTCGAGCTCCCGTTCAAGGTCGTCGGCCTGATTCCGGCAGTCGAGAACCTGCCTTCCGGCACCGCCCTCAAGCCCGGGGATATCATCACGATGGCGAACGGAAAAACGGTCGAGGTGGACAACACCGACGCGGAGGGCCGTCTCATCCTCGCCGATGCGTTGACCTATGCGGGGAAGTTCAATCCCGACGTCGTGATCGACTTCGCAACCCTCACGGGCGCGTGCGTCGTGGCCCTCGGACATGAGGCGGCCGGCATCATGGGAAACGACACCGCTCTCCTCAACACCTTGGCCAAGCTCGGCGAGACTGCCGGGGAAAGAGTGTGGCCGTTCCCTTTGTACGAGGAGTACTTCTCCTCGATCAAGAGCGACTGGGCAGACATGAAGAATGCGGGATCCCGCTGGGGCGGCCCCGTCACCGCGGGAACGTTCCTCAAACAATTCATCCCGGAGAAGGTCTCCTGGGCTCACCTTGATATCGCGGGCGTCGCCTATGCGGAGCACCCGCACAGCGGCCTTCCGATCGGAGCGACCGGTTTTGGCGTCGTCCTCACGCTGAGCTATCTCAATCAACTCATGAAAGGGTAAGTGAGAAGCGCAGCCAAGGCACCCCGGATGTGTGCGCCCTGTTCCTCGCCCCCGCGCTCATAAGGGGTTTCGAAGTCGTGCTACGCTCTTGAGCGGGAGGTGGCCGTGCGTCTCAAACGTGTTCTTCACGTCTTTCGCAACACGCCCGTCGGGCGGGAAACGCTCCTCGGCGCATTGCATCTCTGTTCAATGACCGGGATGCAACTGTACCTCTACCGGCCGGAGGTGCCCCGTTTCACTCTTCAATTCGAGGATGAGCTGATCGAGGTTCCACTGGATGCCTCGTACGTCCAGGATCACCGGACCGCCAAGCGTCATGCTGAGGAGCTCTGCGCCGGAAAGAGATCAACGATACACTGGATCAAGACGCATCACCAACTTGCATCGACGTTACCCGTGATCCCCGATGATTTCGATCTGATGACCTGTCCTCACAGCCTCGCCGGACAGGGCCACGAGCGGGGTGGTGGCATCGTGGGCAGCCGCGTACGCCGGTTGATTCGCACCGCCCCCCATCCCGTCATCATCCTGCCGGCGCCACTCGTGGAATGGGATCAGATCACCGTTTTTTTTGAAGGGTCGTCGCACGCCGTGTGCGCCCTTGCCTGGGCGCGGGCGCTCGCAAAAGCCGCCGGCATGACGTATCAGGTCTTTACGCAGGATGAGGGTCACGCGGTAGCCCGCGCCTCTCAGGCGCTCGAATCCAACGGCTGGTTGAAAGAGGTGCAACAGCGCTGGCGAATTCTCCCAAAAGGACCTTTCGAGAACAATCTCTGGGAAGTTCCACGGACCAGCCTGGTGGTCGCCGGAGCATTCGGCTCAAGCGGCGTCAAGGCGCGTCTCTTCGGATCACGGACCGAGATGTTGCTCTCTCAGCTCGTCAACCCCTTCTTCCTCGTTGGCCCAAACGCCAGGAAACCATGATCACGGCCTCGTGGCCGGAATCATCGTTCCTTCGCCTTCTGGAGAGGAACAGAGTAAAAACGACCCCCACGTGCGTGGGGGCTCTCCTTCTTCCTCAAGCTCCGCCTTCCCTCTTCCTCATCATCATCCGCGGTTCAGGCACCGCGTTTCATATCATGCTTCGAGAGACTCTGCAACCAGCTCGATGACATCGTGCGTGCGCGCATCTTCGTCCCCCAGCTCTTGCTGAGCGTTTGCGATCATCACGTTGCAGAAGGGACAGGCTACGCACGCCTCGTCGGTGCCCGTTTCCTTGAGCTGGGAGTACCGCACCTGGTTGATCCGCTCACCCAGCTTTTCTTCGAGCCACATCCGGCCGCCGCCCGCGCCGCAACACATCGATTTCTCCCGGTGGAGCTCCGGCTCCCGCACGCTCACGCCTGGAATGGCCGTCAGCAAGAACCTCGGCGCGTCGAATTCGGCGTTCGTCCGGCCGAGGTAACACGGATCGTGGTAGGCGACATCGATGTTCACCGGCTTCGTGAGCCTAACCCGGCCCGATCGCACCAGCTCCGCGACGAGCTGCGTTCCATGAACGACCTCGTAATTGCCTCCGAAATCGGGATACTCGTGGGCCAGCGTGTTGAAGCAGTGTGGACAGTTCGTTACGATTTTCTTGACTCCATACCCGTTCATCGTTTCCACGTTCTGTTGTGTGAGAACCTGGAAGAGGTATTCATTCCCAAGCCGGCGCGCCGAATCCCCCGAGCACGCCTCCTCCGCTCCGAGAATGGCAAACGTGATGCCCGCAGCCTTGAGGATCTTGACCAGCGCTTGGGAGACCTTCTTTCCTGCATCGTCGTAGCTGCCCGCGCAACCGACCCAGAACAGGTACTCGAAGTCCCCGCCGGCTTCCGCCGCCGTTGGAACGTCGAGGCCCTTGGCCCAGTCCGCACGCGTTTCAGCGGCAAGCTGCCATGGATTACCGTTGACCTCCATGCCGCGGAAGGCGATCTGAGCCTCTTCGGGAAACTCGGCTTTCTCGAGCACGAGGTTCTGCCGCATCTCGACGATCTTGTCGACATAGGAGATACCCAGCGGGCACGCCTCCTCGCACCACCGGCACGTCGTGCACGCCCACACGATGTCCGGGTCGACGACCGCGGGAACCAGCTCCTTGTCCGAGATGCGTCCCGCGTCTCCAGGATCTCCCAAGAGCACGGATTGCTCGTGATAGAGCTCGTTGCGTACCGCCTTCGTCAACAGGACCGGTTGCAACGGTTTGTGCGTCAACGTCGTTGGGCAGAACTCCCGGCACCTGCCGCATTCAGTACACGTGTAGAGATCGAGCATCTGCTTCCAGTTGAGATCCGTCACCGTGGCGATCCCGAACCGCGTATCCTCGTCGATGTTCTCGAGATCCATCGAGGGGAGCTTCCCAGGGGCATCGAGGTTGGCGAAAAAGACGTTGAACAGCGCCGTGTAGACGTGGAAGTGTTTTCCATACGGCAGCTCGTTGGCGAAGACGAAGAGCGTCGTGAGGTGGATCCACCAGAGCGTGGCGTACCACGTGTGAAGCGCGCTGTGGGAAAGACCCGTAAATAGGCCGCTGATCAAGGTGCTGACGGGGAGCCATGCTTCAGACATTCCAGCCGCGATCCGGGCGCCTTCCGAGGTGAGATCCGTGACCATCAGGATGCCAATCAGAACAATGACGAGCCACGCACCAAATGATTGAATAATCCTGGACGGCTTCTGGATGGTACGCCGGTACGTGGCGAATCCAAGGCCGATCAGCACCAGGACCTCAAAAATATCCTTCGTAAAGAGATAGATATGCCCGACAGGAGTATTGAGAAACGGGAGCTCCCATCCGCCCGCGAGGCCCTCGATCACCATCGAAGTCGTTCTCAGGCTGAGAACGAGGAACCCGTAGAAGATCATCACGTGGTACATCCCGGCGTAGGGGTCCTTGAACATCTTCTTCTGGCCGACGGCGTAGATCATCATGTGCTTGAACCGCTCGCCCAGCCGGTCGAACCGGTTGACTGGACGGGCCAGCTTGAGCAGTTGATACCGCCGGCTCAGGGAGTACACCACTCCCCCGGTTCCGAGAATCGTCAGCAGCCAAAACCAGACATACCCCGGAATTCCAAGAAAGCTCCCCGCAGTGGCAAATAGCATGGCTCCTCCTCGCTCTCTCATCCAGAAAAGACGTGGGACTGCATCACGGGGGGAGTATACCAGACACTGAATGATCATTCATTCAGTGTCTCCCGCCGAGTGTTCCATTCGATCCAGCCGGGTTTGCACGCCTCCGACAGCTTCGCCAACAGCGAAGATGTAGGGACCCCGGGATCCTCGGACCGGACGAGCCGCCATCCGTCGGGAACCGCCCGCTCATCGAGGAGCTCGTAGAGAAATGGCATGATCCGGATCCTCCGGTAGGTCACGGAGTGCCGGACTTCCCTCCCGGCGCCGGCAGGCTTCACCATGACCGGTAGCAGCGCCCTTGCGCGAGCCTCACCGTCATCCTGGCCGGCGCCGGAAGCCCCGATCCAGGGAGGCAACCACAACCCCCGGAGGATCGGACCCGAGATGACCTTGGTGACGAGGATACGGCCGTCGTCCGCGAAGACGCACGCAGCGACCCACCGCTCGGACTCGGGCGCCCGCGCCGTCCGGGGCCCCGGATAGCGATCCGGCGCACCGGAACCCCACGCGAGACAACCCTCCTTGAAGGGACATACTCCGCACACCGGCCCCGCGGGGGTGCACACGGTCGCTCCGAGCTCCATCAGCGCCTCGTTGATCGTACCCGGCGGGGCCTCTTCCATGAGCCCGAGGATCCACTCCGTGAACCGCGCGTTCGCTTGCCGCCCCCGGGCATCGCCTTCGAACCCGAGGAACCGCGCCGCCACTCGCCGCACGTTGCCATCCAACGTCACCGCACGACGTCCAAACGCGAACGAAGCGATCGCCGCCGCGGTGTACGGTCCTATTCCGGGCAGTTGCTGCAACGCCTCGACCGAGTCTGGAATCGGCGCTGCCCGCTCCACGAGGCTCCGCGCCAGCCCGAGCAACAGCCGCGCCCGCCGGTAGTACCCCAGCCCGGACCACTGTTCCAAGACCTGCTCCTCGCTCGCTCCGGCGAGATCCCCTATCGTCGGAAACCGCGACATGAACTCGTCGAACTTTGGCACCACTCGCCCAACCTGCGTCTGCTGCAACATCAGCTCGCTGACCAGCACCGCGTACGGATCCCGCGGCTCGCGACGCCACGGAAGATCACGAGCGTGATCGGCGAACCATCGTGCAAGGGCGATCCCTTCCCGCATGCCGAGTATTATGCACCGCCCCCTGACGCACCCCGGTCAGAGACGAGCCCAAGTAGCCTTATTGAGGTATCACCGAAAGTTGTGGATCGAGTGGATGAGAAGGGCGGCGTATCCTTCCGCGAGAGAAAACACGAATCCCTGGAAAGGACGAGGGGGAAGGGACGCCACCAATGTTGAGGATAGCGGAATTGGACGAAGGAAGCGAGGGGGTTCAGACCCATGTGACGGGGATGGTGCTTCCCGTGGAAGAGGACGAAGCGCTTGACCCAGGCGACGAAGGCCTGCTCGGTACGATAGCCGAGATGACGTACTCTGGCCGCTTCCCGCACGCGGTCAAGGAGATTCGGTCGCCGCGCTGCGGATGACATGTTTGCACACATCACATATGCCCCTTCCGCGGCGCGGATGGGAAGACAACATCGTGATACCATGTCACTTGGAGGCACACAACCCTATGACGCATAACACCTAGCTGCGAAACAACATGTCACTTCGGACGTATAATTAGCAGTTCGGAGGCAATGAAGCCATGACCATACAAGATAAAGCCTCACAATTGGCCGATTACATCCGAAGTTTGCCAAGCTTCAGTATTGTCACTGAAATAGATGGAAACTATAACCACCTCGGAGCCACCATCGCAGATGCTGTCCTGCAGGCCAACATGAGGTACGAAACCCATGTCCGTCCCAGAATATCAAGGATAAGGAGGGAGTTTCCTGAGGCAGCAACTATGTCAGGTTTAAAGAAGACATTGAAGGACAGAAGTGCCAGTGATATCTTGAATTGGGAAGGTGAGGACAGAGCAAGGCGTTTTTTGGAGATAGTTGATCTTCTGTTCTCAGAAGACGTTGAAACAGAGGATGATTTAAGACGTTGGCTGAAGGATGACGCAAACCTTTCTAAACTGGCAAAGATACAAGGCATTGGCCTGAAAACCATCGACTATTTCAAAATTCTCACGGGCATTCAAACGTGCGCAATAGATCGACGACTGCTCGATTTTCTGAAGCAGGCGGGTTTAAAGGTATCCGGTTATGATGAGGCTAAATCCATCATCAATCTGACAGCAGACATCATGGACGTAAAGCGCGCTTACTTCGACCACAGCATTTGGAAGCACATCGGTGGAGGAAACCAACCAGCATGCAATTGAACAAAGGACCTCCGAACAATGCGCTGCACCTGACCGCTATTCCGCTGCGGCCTTCGGCTTTGCTCCATCGCGGCAGGTGAGTTTAGTCGTTAGACTTCCCCATCGATCTATTCCTGGGAAACTGTCAGCCGTTTTGTTGAAGGAGAGGAATGAGCACATACTCCAAACGAGCAACTCAACTATGTGTCGCCGGTGCCGTCATAGGCGTTGCCGGTCTTGTCTTCAGTTCGTGCGGCTATGCTGCTGGCGAGATTGCTCTTTATCCCGCCATCCTCATTTGGATGTTCGGCACAGTTTATTGGGCAATGGCAAAAGGATACCATTGGGCTGTGGGCTTGCTTGGTGCCTCTTGTGTAGGCATTCTTGTTATCGCGTTCCTTCCAGAAATAGGAAAGCCCAAACCGGAGGAAGGTGGGTTACTGGACCTGAAAAGTATGGATTCTGCACTTGCAGCGCTGCCGTGGACGTGTCCCAAATGCAGCAACGACAATCCGAACACAACCTATCGATGCCAGTCATGCGGGCATTCTATCGTTTGATGAACGGCGAACACGATTAAACCAAGAACGGGCGGTGGGTTTCGCGCCCCAACCTAACTAGTTGGTTCATCTCGCAAATGAGGGGGTAGCGCTGACGTGAGCAGGGCGCTGTGACTTGAAGAGTCGCCGCCAGGTGGGTCATCCCCTTTGGTGGAAACACAAAGGGCGGGGCGGTCTATCACCACGTAGAGTTGGCATTCGACCATAGGCGGTGCAGAGGCTGTGGGACCGAGTTGACCCTTGAGGGGCGGTTCAAACGGACGTTTCGAGCATTGCCAGTGGGCAGAAGGAGGCAGTTCATTGTCCTCCACGGCCACGAGCAGCTTTGCCGTCGCTGCGGCTTGAAGCTCCGGGAGCCGATACCGTTCGCCGAAGGCAAGCAACGCCATATCAAGGCGTTCGAGCGTTTCATCGTCGACCTGTGCAGGATCGCACCGATCAAGCACGTGGCGTCGAGCTGGACCTTGGTCAAGGATGTGTTCAAGGAGGATCTCCGCCGTTTCTGGAAGATGCCCTCGAACAAGGCAGCCAAAGCCTTCCTCGGAGCATGGATCGCCCGCGCACTTGCGAACCGCCTCACTCACATGGTCGCTCTTGCCAAAACCCTCCGGTCTCCCAGGCACGGCCGGCACGGCCTCCTGGCCTACTTCGAACACCCTATCTCCACCGCTCCGCTCATCGGCCTCACTCGGCCTCCTCATTCGTCATCTTCCGCCCCCTCTTGCCGCTTCCGAACCACGGGATGGATTTTTTGCGGGGGACAGCCGGCCGATGCCTTCCCACGCCGAGACCGGGCACTCGCCCTCGTCTCTTCAGGACCCTGCCGTCTCGTCCTCGGCGTGCTCACCGCCGGTGCCTTTTCCCGCCTTGCGCAGCAGCCGGGCCATCTCTTCGAGACGTGCCTGGCACCGGCCGTATACGCTCCCGGGCGTCCACCGGTCGCCATCCTGGTGGCCAGCGGGAACGCCGGTCAGCAGCTCGATCCCTTCTTCCACGCTCGTGACGGACCACACGTGAAACCGCCCCTGTTCAACGGCATCGACGACCGGCCCGTTGAGCTGAAGATCCGGGACGTTCGCCACCGGAATCATGACACCCTGCGTTCCGGTCAACCCACGCGCCCGGCAGATTTCGAAGAACCCTTCGATCTTCTCGTTGACGCCGCCGATCGGTTGAATGCCGCCGTACTGGTCCACCGAGCCGGTCACCGCGACGTCCTGGCGCAGAGGAAGGCCGGAGAGCGCCGAGAGGATGGCATAGATCTCGGTCGAGGAGGCCGAGTCTCCATCGACTCCGCCGTACGACTGCTCGAACGTGATCGAGCACGCCATGCTCAACGGGACCCGGCGTGCGAAGGTTCCCCGTAAGAAGCCGGTGAGGATCGCGACGCCCTTGTCGTACGTCGGCCCCGACAGCCCTGCGCTCCGCTCGACGTTGATGATGCCCTCCTTGCCAAGGCCAATCCGCGCCGTGATCCTCGAAGGGCTCCCAAAACGATGATGGCCAAGATCGTAGACGGCCAGGCCGTTGACCTGACCGACACATGTCCCCTCCGTTGCGATCTTGACAATCCCTTGCGCGATCCATTCGTGGGTCTTCTCCTCACTCATCCCGTGCCGGCGGCGGCGCGCTTCCACGGCGCCATGGATGTGAGCGCCGGAGACGAGTGCAGCAGCATCCTGCGACGCCCGGAACGACGCCTCCCGGTACACATCGGCGAGATCGGAGAACCGGCTCGAAAAATGCCGCCTGAAACGTCCCTGGCGAACGGCCACCTCGAGGATCGCAGCCATGCCGCTCCGGTCCAGGGCAACGAGATCCTCTTCCTCGCCCACCTTGCGCAATACGGAGAGTATGTTCTTCGCGGCGTCCGGCTCCGGTGGCATCAACGAATCGAAATCCGCAAGAACTTTGAAGACTTTCGAGAAATCGGCATCCAGCCGGTAGAGCAGGTCATAAACCCTCCGGTCTCCGATGACGACGACCTTGACATCGAGGGGGACCGGCGACGGCTTGAGGGTGGTGGCTCCGAGGAGGACCGATTCGGGCGACTGGATCTGGACACGCCGGTACTTCAAGGCGCGTTTGAGACTCGGCCAGACACGTCCTTCGGCCAGCATGTCGTCGGCGTTGAGGACGAGGAACCCGCCGTTCGCCCTCAACAGCGACCCCGCCCGGATATTGAGGAAGCTGACGGCGTTCTCTTTCTGTGCTGTCAAGCCACGTTCGATCGTGCCGAACAGATTGGTGTACGTCGGCTCCGTCTCGATCTCGACGGGGCGTCCCTTCGTCTCGCTATTGTCCACGACAACATTGACTCTCCAGCGAACGAACGGATCTTCACCTCCTCCATCCGTGGTGTCGTCGGGCATCAACAGATCGATGTTCTCTTCGAGATCCGTCCGTACCCCGTCCAGGTACTCTCCCGCTCCATCATCGTTGACGGTGTCCTTCGCGCGTTGGACGACGACATCGAGCAGAGGACAGATCACCTCTTTTCGAACCTCCTTGGCACGCTCCTGCATTTTCTCGCGAAGTCCGGTGACCTCGGCAAAGACCTCCTCCATCTCCGACATCAGCTCGTTATACCTCGAAACGAGCTCCCGGGCTTCCTCTCGAGTCACATCGCCCGCCCGAACCCGGTCTCCCAGCTTCTCGATCGGTACGGTTTCATCGTTGACTTTCGCGTAGATATCCGGACGCGTCACCGCACCGAGTTGAATCTGGACCAGCTCGAATCCAGAACCCTTCACCTTCTTCTCGAAACTCGAGATTCGATCCTCTTCCCGCTTCTTGAGATCCCCAAGCGCCTGGTCGACCCGCTTGCGAAACGCCTGGTCGTTGATGATCTCCCCCAAGCTCTCGGCCAGCTCCGCGATCATGGCGTCCATCGCACCACGAAGCCTGTTCCCGGCAGAAGCCTTGAGCGAAAGGACCTGCGGCCGCCCGGGGCTCCGGAAGTTGTAGACGTAACAGATGTCATTTGGAGGAGCGCTATCACCCTTTTGGCTGTCAAGGAAGCGCTTGATCGTCGTCAACCGGCCCGTTCCGGACAGACCGGTCACAAAAATGTTGTACCCGACCCCACCGATGGCAAGCCCGAAATCGATCGCCTCCACGGCACGATCCTGGCCAACGATTGACCGTGCCGGTTCGATTTCGTCGAGCGTCTTCCACGTCAGCCAGCCTTCGGGACATCTCCAGGCAAGCTCTGCAACATCAAGCTCGTGTGCCATAAACAGGCTCCTTCACGATGTGAGCCGCCCGGGATCGATGGCGTGATACCGGCCGGAGCTGTGAGCCATGGCCGGAACCCGTACGACGGCAGGTACGTATGCCCTCGCGGGGCGCTCTCATCATCCAATCATGACGGATTCCTCCGGCTGTTGCCAGTCCCCGGTATCTTTTTGGCTGAACAATGCAAGGCCAAGCGTCAGGGGACCAACCCGGCCAAAGAACATCAGGAGCACCAGCACGAGCCTGCTTGGAACCAGGAGATGACTCGTGATTCCCGTCGAGAGCCCAACGGTGCCAAAGGCTGAGACCACTTCGAAGAGCACGCGAATAAACGTGATGTCCCCCGGCAACGCGCCCCTGAGCTCGTTTTCGAGATGCAGGATGATCAGGGTGGCGAACAGAACCATCGTCATCGCCGACAGCATCAGGGCAACCGCCGATGCCAGCGCACCCGTGGGAAGGGTCCGGTTCCAGATATTGACCCGCCGGTGTCCACGAACCCTGGAAAGGGCTCCCGCAATCAGAACGCCGAGGGTCGTCGTCTTGACCCCGCCGCCCGTCGAACCCGGGGAAGCACCGATGAACATCAACATGATCGTGAAGAGCAACCCGGCCTGTGTAAACGTTCCATAGTCCAACGTGTTGAACCCGGCGGTCCTCGGCGTGACCGCCTGGAAGATGATCGACGTCAGCTTTTCCTGCCATCCAAGCCCTGCAAGCGCGCCGTGCCATTCGAAGAGTGCAACTCCGATCGAACCACTGATAATGAGACCGGCGGTTGTCACCAGGACCAGGCGGGTATGCAGCGTCAGCGGTCTCTTTCGCGGCAGCTTCCAGCGCTCGTACAGATCGGTCAGGGGAAGAAACCCGAGCCCCCCGATCACGATCAACCCGGCGACGGTCAAGACCACGACGGCGTTGCCCCGCCACGGGATCAACGACAACGGGTGAAGCCCGAAGCCCGCGTTGCAAAACGCCGAGACCGAATGGAAAACACCCCACCCGAGCGCCTTGCTCCAACCCATTTCGTGCTTCCAGGCGGCCGCGAGGACCAGCGCCCCGGTCCCCTCAACGAGAAACGTCACGATGGTCGTCATGCGCAGGAGGGGCCAGAAATCTTCCCACGGTCCTTCCGCAAGCGTGCTCTGGACGAGCGCCCTTCCGAAAAAGGACATCTTTCTCCCAACCAAGAGGACCAGGAAGAAACCGAAGGTCAAAACCCCAAGTCCACCGAGCTGAAAGAGGCACAGCAACGCAACTTGTCCCGCAAAGGTGTAGTCATCCGGCGAGCGAACCACGAGCCCCGTGACGCAAACCGCCGAGGTCGCCGTGAAAAGCGCCTCATGCCACGCCAGATCCCTTCCCGGTTTCGTGATGCCCGGGAGCTCGAGGGTCACCGTCCCGAGGGCGATCAACAGGGCGAACGACGTCACGAACGCCCGGGCCGGCGTCAACCAGCTTTTCACGGGCGGGTCCTGCCGAGAAGCGCCGGGAGCAGCGTCATGCTTACCACGGCGGTCGCCAACGCCCCGAGGATGGCCACCGCTCCGACGGTACGCAACCCGGGGAAGTGGGACAGCACGAGCGAGCCAAACCCGACAACGGTCGTCAAGGCGGCCACCGCGATCGCCCGGGATGTCTCCGTCACGGCCCGCTCATCGCCTCCGGATTCGTTCCAACGGTGCAGGAGGTGCACGCCGTAGTCGACGCCGATACCGATGATCATCGTCACGACGAACACGTTCATCACGTTGATGGACATCCCAAGGATCGCCATGCCGCCGAGCATCCACACGATCCCGACCGACAGTGGCAGCAGCGCAAGAATCGACTGCTTGACACCTCCCAGGTCGAGCATCAGCAACACGAAAACGGCGATCAAGCCGAGGATCGAGGCCCGCGCTGCATCGCCCCAGACGATCCTCCGCAACTCCCTCGAAATGACGTTGACCCCCGACAGCACCGCGTGTCGATGCCGCGCAACGACCCTCTCGAGGGCCGGAGGCGGTTCCCTCCTCCATCGCCCCTTCGGAGCGTAACAGTAGATCACCGTGGACACCCCTCCGGGGAATGAGGCGATGTACCGGTCCAGGACCCGCGCCAGCGGCGTGCCCGCGACGTCGCGCGCCGAGATTGGCCGCCGCACCGAAAGGGCCGCCACGAGGTGGTCGATTCCCGCCTGGAAAGCGGCGGGGTTGAGCCCCGCGGCGGCCAGCGATGCCCGCACCTCGACCCGTAACCGGCCGAGGTCGAGATGAGCAGCCCGCAACTCGCCGATGACGGCCTCTTGATCCGACACCGAAGGGATAAGATCCGCGATCGTGTCGATCCCGGCGAGGTTCTTCCCATCGACGAGCGGCCGAAGATCCTTGAGCAGACGCCTGGCCCGGCTCAGCGCCTCGTTTTCGTTACGGCCGTCGACACGGATCATCATTGGTGTAAAACGAAGGCCGAACTTCTCCATGATCTCGTGGCGGAGAATGACCCCCGGGTTCCCGGCAGCCCTCATGTTCCGGATGTCATCGTCAAAGTGTAGTGAAAACGCCGCGATCCCCAGGATCACGGTCATGAGAAACACCACCCCCAGGGCCACGCGCGGCTTCCGGAAGCTCAGGCGGCACAGGAAGTCCGACCCGAACGAGTGCAGGTGGGGCAAGGGCGCGGCCCGCCGCGCCGGGCGGATGATGGTGAGCAGGGCCGGAAGGAGGAGGAAAACCGTCAACGCCAGCAGGAGGATGCCGGTCCCTGTCAAGAGGCCGAGGCTTGAGAGCCCTTTGAAATCGGTCACGAGGAACGCGTAGAACGTTGCAGCGGTGGTCACGGCACCGAGGAGCACGCCAACGCCCGTGTTGCGCCCCATCGCCTCGATCGCGTCCTCGTGGGTTGCGCCGTTATGTATCTCTTCCACGTACCTGCCATACAGCACGATGACAAAATCGATACCGAGGCCGATCAACAGGGCGGCGAATCCGGACGTGACCGAGTTGAGCGTGTGCAGCGCGAGACCGACAAAAATCAGGGTCAACGCCAACCCCGTCACGAGCGGAAAGAAGGCGTAGACGAGTGCCGCGGGCCTGCGGAACGCTACCAAGAAGAGCAACAGGACTCCGACGAGGGAGCTCGCCATTCCAAGGGTCATGTCGCCCTTGATCAGTTGTGCGTCATCCATCGCGATGACATACCCGCCGGTGAACTGGACCTGTGGCGGATTCCACCCCCAACCGGCCTTGCGCCAGGAGAGATCCGCTGTCTTTACCCGTCGTTGCAGCCCGCGCACCAGCATGCGGTCGAAGACGAAGTCCTGGGCCGGCCGGACGGGTTTGGCCAATATCAGGAGACAGGTTCGATGCGGATCGATCAGGTACCCGGTTCCCGGATCGAACCGTGCCCCAAGATTTCCAAGCCGTGCCCGCTTGAGAACGCCTTGCAACAATCCAAAGGGATCTTCCGTCAGGAAATCCTTGACCACCAATCCCTGGGGCGCCGTGAGCTCCGCCCGCAGCCAGTCCGCCCTTTCCTGGAGACCCCGGGGATCAAGCCCGTTGAGAAGATGCCGGACCTTTTCCGGGCCGAGGAAAAGGGTCGCATGATCGAGGAGAGGCGCTGCCGTCGTTGCGGGATCCTGAAGCCGGTACTCGACCCAATCAATCTTGTCCCAGCTCCTGAGCTGGCCCGCCAGCGTTTCTGCGTATGCCAGCTCGGCGTTGAGATTCTTCCCGGGGTCCAGCCGGACAACGGCCAAGAGGAGGTCGATCGATCCAAACCTCTTGAGGGTCGTTTTGAACTGGCTGACAACCGCGTTGTGCCGCGGCACCAGGGACAGGATGTCCGTCACCACGTGAATGTGGAACGCGACAACGCCTGCAAGAATCCAGGCAATGAGACTTGCGGCGATAACCATCCGGGGAAAACGGAATCCGATCGTCACAAGGAAGTGCGGCAGACGCCGCGGGAGGAAACCTCTCCTCACGCTTCGGCCTCCGACAGGATTTCACGGTTCTGCCAGAAGTAGATCACCATCGAGATGATGCTGAGGGTCAGGGCGATCCAGAGCGCGATCTGGCCCAAGATCATCCATGCCCCGAGCTTCTTGCCGAGAATCAGCAGAGACACCGCAACAACCTGGCTCGTGGTCTTGGATTTGCCCCACCGGTTGGCAGCAATGGCAACATGCCTGGCCATGGCGATCATCCGCAGGGCGGTCACGGCGAATTCGCGTCCCACGATGACCGTCACCATCCACGCCGGGGCAAGCCCAAGCTCAACGAGCGAGATGAACGCCGCACTCATCAAGAGCTTGTCGGCGAGCGGATCGAGGAGGGTCCCGGTAACCGTCACCTCTCCGGTCCTCCGGGCTATAATCCCATCGATCAGGTCGGTGAACGCTGCCAGGAGGAAAATTGCAAGACCCCAGAACTCCTTATCCGGAAACTCCGTCAACAGGATCACGACGAGCAGCGGCACCATGAAGATTCGCAAGACTGTCAACGAGTTGGGTAGGTTCCACATTTCATATCCTCATAAACATTTAGCTTTTGGTCCCACGGTGTTCGCCCACCGGCCGCCGGGCACGCACGACGAAACATGCTTCCAGTTCCGCTGCCCCCAGAAGCCAAGTGATTCTAACCGTCCCGGCCCGGTTCGACAATGAGCGCCCCTCACTGTTTCTTCCATCCCTCCAGGCACGCCGAGCGTCGTTGCGACGTTTGCGGCCGATGGCTCTGCGAACGATGCCAACGCACCGCGGCCGGCCATGTGTACTGCAGCCGCCTCTGCACGGCACGGGGATTTCTCGCTCTGGCGGTTGCACGGTTCCGCAAGACCCTTCGCATGACAGTTCCCCTGCCGTGGGTGATCACGGTTTTGATGGTCCTCGCGGTCGTGCTCGTGACAGCGCTCGGAACCATCTTCATCGAGCTGGAATCGGGACGCCATGCCGTCCCACCACCGATCGTGCTCCGTCCCACGCCCCTGCCAGCGCTCCGGGGGCATCTTGAACGCTTCGGTCACTCCTGGAAGGCCGTTGTGACCGGCCAGCCCGGTCTGACCGTGCTCGTCTCTTCGTCGTCACGGCCGCTGGCCATGGTCACCCTCGATGCTCATGGAAAAGCGACGACGCCCACCCTCCGGCTCCGGGGCCGGTACCCATCCGTGACCCTGACCCGCGTTGGCGAAGGCGTCACCGCCGTACCGGCAACGCCGACACCGACCGCAACACCGTCTCCAACCCCAACCAGTGCGCCCACGCCAACCCCAACGAGCACGCCGCCCCCAACTCCAACGAAAACGCCGGTGCCCTCGCCAACACCCACGCCAGTGCCCTCGCCAACACCCACGCCGATTCCCGCGCCAACGTCCACGCCAACACCAGTCCCGAGCCCGACCCCGGCCCCGCCGCCTCCGCCACGGCCCACGGGAGCCCCCGCCTCGAGGCCCGCCCCTGCGCCGGAACAACCCGGGACATGGATCGCGTGGCCCACCCCGGGACCAGTCCATCGACAGGCGCGCCAACCCGCATACGCTCCTCCGGACCTCAGCCTCGTCCGGGATGCCGGTCCGCGCATCGCCCTCACCTTCGACGGCGGTTCGACCGCCGATGGCACTGCCAGGCTGCTCGATCTCCTCCGCCGCCTTCACCTGCGGGTAACACTGTTCCTCACGGGTGCCTTCATTCGGAACAACCCTCCCCTGGTTCGCCAGGCCGTTCTCGACGGTTTTGAAATCGGGAACCACACGTTTTCCCACCCCCACCTCACCACCTACGCTCAGAATCGGCGTCAGCGCTTGCGGGCCGGAATCACACGGCGGTGGTTCGTCCACCAGCTGACCGCGACCGAGAATCTCTTCTTCCGGACCACCGGGCACCACATGGCTCCACTCTGGCGGGCGCCTTTTGGGGAAGAGAATCGCATCTTGCGTGGTTGGGCGTTCGAAGCCGGATACCTCCACGTTCGATGGAGCTCGCTCAAAGGGGCTTCTCTCGATTCGCACGACTGGGTCGAGGACGAGCACAGCAGTCTCTATGAGAATCCCAACACCATGCTCGCGAGGCTCCTTCGCTTCCCCAGGCTCGACGGCGGCATCGTGCTGATGCACCTGGCGACGCGGCGTCACGTGCCCCCGTGGAGCGTGCTCCCGACCTTCCTCCAGGCGCTCAGGGGCCGCGGACTCCAGCCGGGAACCGTTGGAGAGCTTCTGCGGGCATCACCACGGTGGCGTCCCCTTCTTGAGAAGGTCGAGGCAAACCACCGCGCGAGGCTTGCAGCCTCGCGAACAGCTTGGGCGGCGGGCGCTCAGTCGGACAGAGGCGGCGTCAATCCAAGAAGACGCCGGGCAGCGGCGCGCCCGCACTCCACGAGGCGATCGAACTGACTCCAATCGGACCACAGGACGCTGCCGACCTCGGGATGAACGACGATGTGAGCGTCTCTCAATTGACACTCGCGAAGGAGGTTCGAGGTCATCAGCCCGGTACGCATCAGCGTTTCGAGGACGAGCTTGCCCTCGCGGTACGGGGGCAACGGCGCTGAAACATCGACCGCGACAACGCGGCCACCGATGCTGCGCGCCGCTGCGACGGGCACCTCGGCAATCACACCGGCGTCGACGAGTGGTACCCCGTCCACATTGACCGGGGGAACCAGCCCGGGAATCGAGCTCGAAGCCTGAACGGCACGACGCAACGACCCATGATCGAGGCGAACTTCCTCACCGGTCACGAGGTTCGTCGCCACCGCGATGAACGGCAGCCTCAGCTCCTCGATCTTGACGTCCGGAACGAGAAAATCGATGGCACGCTGAAGCTCCTCGGCATCGACCATCGTGCTCCTATTGACCGCAAGGGAGATGACGACCCGGTCCCGGAATCTCCGGGCGGCCTGGAGCAAGGGATGATCGGCCGAATGATCGTCATCCTCACTGCTGAAGGTAGGAACGTCTACGATGACGCCCTCGTCGAATGCCTCCTGCCAACGGGCGAGAACCGCCTGGCTCGTTCCATACGCCAGGAACATGCCACCGATGACCGAGCCCGCGCTCGTTCCGGCAATGCCGCTGATGCGGAACCCCTCGCGTTCAAGAACTTCCAGGAAACCGATATGGGCAAAGCCTCGCGCGCCACCTCCGCCCAGCGCGAGCACCGGCGGATGAATCGCCCACGAGAGCCGCCGCCAGAGCTTTCCGGCCGCTCTCATCCGGCCCTCTCCGCCTGTTCGCGTTCCCGCAGCAACACGACCAGGGCCTCGTAGACGCCCTCTGCGACCCTCCGCGCCTTGTCTGAAATATGCTCGAGATCATCGGTTCGTCCCCGCGGATCGATATCGCCGATCTTCGCTCCCTCCTTGACCGGGACTCCATCACGAAGCAGCCCACGGATCACGCCCGCGATTCGGGCCTTGACGGCGTAGGAAACATCCACGGGCACACCCTTCCGGAAGTCATCGACGTCGAAAACCGACACGACCGTCCCGACACGCTCCCCCCGTCCAACCGTGTCACCGATGTGATGCGACGTGAAGAAAATGCCCTCTCGAGCCGCCTTGAGCACGCGCTCCGTCGCATAACCCATGATCTCCGCCGGTGGTTCTTCAACGAGGTGTTCGCCGGTATCTTCAAGCACCGCCCCGACCTGGGGGCCGCGAAACGTATCGACCACCGCGTGGCAATCCCGCTTGGCGATGTATCCTGGTCCCAACGCGATGACGATCGGTGCCATCGTTGGTTTGAGGCCGAGATTCTTTCGCTGCATCGTCGCTTCGATGAAGATGTGCGGCTTCCAACCCTCCAATGCATCCTGCAACGGCATGACGGCAACCGCAATGTCGCCGAGCCGGTTGATGAATGCAACTTGATCAAGATCACCAGCCAACCGCGCCGTCACTCCTTGGACATGCTGCATTCCTTCGAAAACCGCCTCCGAAAAACACACGTTGCGGCGAACCGCACCGGGATACCGGATTTCAAGCATCAGAATGTTCGTGAAGCCGGCGTGATACAGCTCGACCGCCGTGGCCGAGGCCAGCTCGCCAGCACCCCGTATCAGGACCCGCATCTCCCCTGAATTCATCCAACCTCCGCTATCGCCTCGACCTCGATCTCAACGTTCTTGGGAAGGGCCGCAACCTGGAGAGCCGACCGCGCCGGGCGGTGCTCGCCGAAGAACGCTCCATAGATCTCATTCAGGCGGCCAAACTTCCCCATGTCAGTCAGGAAGACGGTGACCTTGATAACACGGCTCCGGCTGCTTCCTGCGGCTCGAAGGACCGCATCCAGGTTCTCGAGAGCCTGCCGGGCCTGGTCTTCGAACCCTCCTCCGGCAATCTCACCGCTACCGGGATCGATGGGAATCTGGCCGGATGTAAAGAGCAAGCCGCCGCTGATGACGCCATGGCTGTACGGGCCAACTGCCGCCGGTGCTTCCGAGCTCGTGACCATCTTCATATGGAACCTCCCGTCCGCATATCCACGCTGACCCGCGCCATTCTACCGTCTCCGCGAGCATTCGCTATTCCTCCGGAATGAACTCATGGATATCCGGAAGATTCCGGTACTGTTCTGCAAAATCGAGTCCAAAGCCGACGACGAAAATATCTTCGATCTCGAGTCCAATGAAATCCACGTTGATGTCGATCGTGCGCCGGGACGGCTTGGAGAGCAAGGTCACGAGCTGAATCGACCTCGGATGCCGGGCCTGAATCATGTCGATAAGGTCCCGAAGGGTCGTTCCCGTATCGATAATGTCCTCCACGAGGTAGACGTCACGATCCCTGACATCTGTCGTGATGTCCTTGATGAGAACCACCGATCCGGAGCTGCTCGTGCTCGACCCGTAGCTGGACATCTGCACGAAATCAACCTCGAGCGGATGCCGAATGGCCTGGGTCAGCGCGGTGTAGAAGTACACGCATCCCTTGAGAACTCCAATAAAAACCGGCGAACGGCCTTCGAGATCGCTGTCGATTTCCTCGGCCATCTTCTGCACGACTCGCTGGATCCGTTCACGACTGATGACGATCTTTCCCAACATCACCACCCCTCCCATCCTTGATGGTTGACGAGACTGTTGTATGCTAAACGGGACGAGATGAACACGACGCCACCTTTCCGCCCGACCGAGCGCTACACGATTCTCTCCGATCGTTTCCGATCGCTATGGACGTTCTACCAGTTTCTGGGGGGCGTCTTCAAGCACCAGGACCGCGGGAAGCTCCCGTTTTCGTACGATTTTCAATCCCTGTACAAACGAATGCAGGATATTGTTCCGGGACTTGCAAACGCCTCCGAAAAAGATGCCGAGAAAGAAATCAACGGTATCGAACGCGAGCTTGCGAAGATTCACGCTCATCTCAGGACCATCGAGGAGGAGTTCGCTCCATCGCTGTTGCGGCGGCTCTTCGATCATCTCAAGCAGCAGGACGAGAAAATCCTCGTTGCCCTCGTCAAGTTCTATCTCCAGTACGAAACGTATGATGAAGACACCCTTGACAAGCTCGATATCCTGCTGACCCGTCTCGCCCAGGCTCCGGGCGAGGGAGAGCGCGTCCTTCCCCGTAGCGATGCCGATCTCAGGGCGATGTTCGAGCGCCTCGCCGAGTTTGCGGGCATCGACATTCCCGATGCCGTTGAACGATCCGCCCTGCTCGTGGCGATCCGCGAGTTCCGGAGTCAGATCGAGCAGATCCCCGACTTCGACGCGATCTTGGCCGGTGGCATTTACGACAGGTATCGCAATTTCAAACACAAGCTTGGTAGCTCTTTTCTCGATCCGGAGATTGCCGTCGAGCTCGTCAAGACGAACATCGCGGCCAAGAACCGATTCCAGGAGCTTTACAAGACTGAAGAGACGGGAATCCTGGAGGACACGAACAGGATCTTCGAAATCGAGCGGTACCTCGAAAAGAACCCAGACGCGGCGGATACCGATCTCAGGCTCCAGATCGAGGCTTTCAAACGCTTTCGGGGCCGGTTCGACGAAGGACGCAAGGAAGACAACATCAGGAGGGACGTCCTCGCCGAGCTGAGACGATCCGTGCAGGAGATCCTGCAGAGTTTCGATCCACCGGAACAACACGCCCCTTACTTCGCGAAACGAGCGGCAGTGGGACGCGAGGCTGATCTACCCGCGAAACCCCCGCCGGTGTACGAGCCGCCGGCTCAGTCGGTCCGATCGAGCGCTGTCGATGCAATTCCATTCGAGGACCAAGACGAGGGCGTCCCCCAACGCGCCTCGTCGACCATGTCTCTCGACGAGCTCGTTCCCCCGGATACCCTGCTCAACGAATCCCTTCACAAGATCATGTTCGCCCTCGAGCTCGTGATCTGGGACCATCCCCCGGAGCGCGCTGTCACACTGACCCAACTGAACAATCTCAAGCTCGAGCCGTGGGAAGCCGACGCGTACCGGCGCCTCGCCGGCGGCCTCGTGGCACAGGGGACACACGACTGGGATCTCGCGCACTTCTTGCTGACCACAGCGGCCCTGCGCGTCAAAATGGACGAGGAGGACAGCGAGATCCTGAGATTGCAATCGACAAACTCTGGTGGCCGTCTGTTCGAAGTCCTGGAACGATCGGCCCAGAGTCTCGAGCGGGCGGGCGAGGTTGAAAAGAGATTTCATTGGTTTCTGGATGACATGCTGTACCGGGGACATACCGAGAAGCTCGATCAGCTCTCTCGCTCGCGCTTCCGCTTTCTGAAAACCTATGCAGCGTTGTGGCTCGATCACCAGAATGCCGGAGGCGTAACACCACTGTGATCCGCACGCGGAAAAACGGACCTTCCCGGCGTCGGCTTTTCGAGACGTCGAGCCTTGTTCCGGCACGCGCCCGACGGCGCCTGGCCGCCACCCTCCTGGACATGCTGTTCTTCAGCCTCCTGACGCTGATCCTCGCTCTCCCTGTGATCCTCGAGTTTCCCCCTCAAGCGCTCGGCAAGGACATCCCTCATATGCTACCCCTCATCGCAGCCGACCACGCGTGGTTGCGGCTGGCCGTTGTCGAGCTCGCGCTGTGGACTGCGTTGTGGTGGGCCTATTTCATCATCGGGTGGGGCTGGCTCGGCGCCACGCCGGGTCAATGGATTCTGGGCCTTCGAGTCGTGGATCACCGGGGCAGGTGCCCGATCGGTCCGGCGCGGGCCGCGCTTCGTCTGATCGCGTACTCCATCGGCTCGCTGCCCTTCATGGCCGGCCACCTTCTCGTCATCTTCCGGACCGATGCGCGCAGCCTTCATGACGTTCTCGCGGGAACCCGCGTCGTCAGAGCCCGTTCCCTGGTTCCGGTGGGGGCGCCCCGGCCCGGCGGGGACACGACAATAGCCGGTTCCCCGAAGACGAAGAAACATCCCTGATACAACGTGTCTGCGGTAGAATCCCGCCCCTGAGGAGGGCCCATGAGACGCATCTACCTCGATCACGGCGCCACATCTTTCCCAAAGGCGCCTGGAGTCGCGGACGCGGTCGCGTCCTTCCTCCGAAACGATGCCGGCAATCCTGGCCGGGGCGGCCACCGGCTGGCCGTCGCCGCGTCGCGGGCGATCGAAGACGCCCGGGAGTCTGTCGCCGAGCTACTGGGCGGACATCCGGAGCGGACTCTGTTCGGGCCAGGCTCGACGTTCTGGCTCAACACGCTTTGCGCGGGCCTGCTGGGTCCGGGCGACACCGTCGTGACATCGGTGCTCGAGCACAACTCGGTCATGCGTCCGCTGCGGTACCTGGAGGCGGCGAGGGGCATCACGATCGTCACGGTACGCACCGCGAACGCGTCCGGCGTCCCGGATCCTGCGGAGGTTCGATCCGTCGTGAGTGCAGCACGTGCAAAGCTGGTCGTGATGACCCATGCATCCAACGTCACCGGCGCCGTCTTTCCAATCGAAGATATCGCGGACGCCGTTGCGCCGGTCCCCGTGGCCGCCGACGGAGCCCAGACCGCTGGAAGCGTCCCGTTCGACTTCGCATCCTCCGGCCTTGCGGCCTACGCGTGCTCCGGTCACAAGGGACTCCTCGGACCGACGGGCACCGGCGTCCTTCTCCTGGCGCCACCGCTGGCGGATGAGCTTCAGCCGCTCGTTCGCGGCGGCACCGGCTCCAGGTCCGAAAGCGAGGAGATGCCTGTTTTGCTTCCAGATCGCCTCGAAGCAGGAACGCCCAACGGTGCCGGAATCGCGGGCCTCGGCGTTGCAGCACGCTGGCTCCTGGCCAGGGGCGTCTCCTCCATCCACCAGCACGAGAGCCGCCTCGTGGCCGCCCTCGCCGAGCGGTTGAGCTCCATCCCGGGCGCCCACGTACACGGTTGGGATCCGGGCCGGCCGCACACCGGCATCCTCTCCTTCACGGTGGACGGCGCGGACACCGGGGAGCTCGCCGCCTGGCTCGACCGGGAACGGGGCATCATGCTGCGAGCCGGTCTCCACTGCGCTCCGGCCGCCCACCGGTGGTTGGGCACGTTCCCGTCCGGAACGCTGCGGCCCGGCCTTTCGCCCTTTTCGACCGGCGCTGACATCGAAGCGCTCGCCGCCGCCGTCGAGGAATTCGCCGCCCGGAGGAGGTCGACGTGACAAAGCCCCGCGATCTGATCATTGTCTTTGGTACCGTGCAACGAGTGATGCGCGCCGAGTCCCAGGCCAGGAAGCGGGGGCTCGACGTCGATGTCATCCCGGCGCCTCGATCGGTGAGCTCCGAGTGCGGCTTCGTGATCGAAGCACGATCGGAAGATGCCTCCCGTTGGTCCGGCCTTCTCCAGGAGCTCGAGCTGACGCCACAGTCCGTCTTCCGCCACACCGGGGGCGGCTGGGTGCCCGGGAGCCTGGAAACCGGGCCCCGGCCCTCGAACCGCCCGAGGCAACGCGGCCGGTGAGACGGCTTTCGGGTGCGACCATCGTTGGAACCGTCGAAGAAGGCGCCTCCGGGCATTTCACCTCGAAAGGCACGTTCTCCCCACCAGGCGTCCCTGAGAAGAGCTCGTCCATCCGGAAACTGCCACGGTGGCCGGACCCTCGCGTGATCGCCACCCCGCATGTCTCACGCACTTCCCGCTGCGCACGACACCCGCCATCGCGACGTTTCTCGCGGCGCAAGCGCCGACAGCGTGCCTACTGGCTCACGCCGATATCCTGTGGAAAGGTCCAGGCGCCCTGCCGTACGGCCACGGTAAAAGGTTTCTTGACGAGGATGTGCCTGGACAGGTGGTACAAAGGAATCAGCGGCCGGTCGGTGCAGAGTTGTCTCAGAGCGTTCTGGACGAGGGCATGGCGGGCGTCGGCCGTGGCGGCCGCCGGAACGCGTTCGATCCACCCGTCGACGGCTGCATTGGCGTACCCCATCCCGTTTTGCAATCCGAGGTGGAGCCGCGGCTGCCGCGAGTGGATCATCGCCTCCAGAAAATCGGACGAGTCTGCGAATGGAAAGTTCCAGCCCACGACGAAAGAGTCCAGATCCCCCTTCAGCAACCGTCCGTACAACACATCGTACGGCACGACCTCGACATGGGCTTCCAAGCCCGCCTTCTCGAGCGCCGTCTTGATATACCACGCGGCCGGAGCGGACTCGGTCGAAACGAGGAGACCGATGCTCGTTCCCGGTGGAACGCCGGCGCGTTCCAGGAGACGGTGGGCTTCCCTCGGGTCGGCACGATGCACCGCGCACGTCGGAGCAAAACCAAACACGCCGGCGGGAACATAGGAGACGGCCGGCTCTGCATCCCCACGGGGGAAGGCCTTCTTGACGAGCGCCGCGCGATCGATGGCACGATCGATCGCCTCGCGAACCCTGGCATTCCCGAGGGGCCAGCGCCTCAGGTTGAACCCCAACATCGTCGTCGTCAGCGCTCTCATCTCGATGACGCGATACTCATGAGGCACGGAATGGGATGCCAAGAACGCCCGTGAAACCGGAACCACGACGTCAACCGCCCCGCTCGTGACCAGGCGTGCGAGCTCTTCTTGCGAGGAGACCACCTCGATACGCACGGTTGCAAGCGCCGGCTTGATGCCCCAGTAGCTCTTCCACCTCTGGAGCACGAGCGATCCGTTATGCGACATGCTCACCACCCGGTACGGACCTGTTCCCACCGGGCGGGCCGGATCGAATCCCGAAGGCACGATTGCCACCGCTGTCAACCGCGTCAAGAGCAATGGCGACGGCATCGATGTGGTGATCTCGATCTTCCACGGCTCCCCCGGCACCCGGTGGATGCCCGAGACCGTCGAGAGGTACGAAGCCGTGGCCGAACCCGGCCAATGCAAGGCACGGCGCAACGAGCCAAGGACGTCATCCACCGTCAGACGCCGCCCATCGTGGAAAAAAACACCCTGGCGAATCCTCAGCTGCCACCGCGTCGGCGAAGGCGTTGTCCAGCTTTCGGCGAGACAGGGCGTCACCTCAAGATCGGGGGAAAGCCGTACCAGTGGCTCGTAGATCGATGCCAGGACCGAGGTTGTCGTCGTCTCGTCCTGGGCATGAGGGTCCAGGCTGACAATGCGATGCGCATACGCGACGGTGACTCTGTGCGGCGTCTCCGCCCTTCGGGCACATCCGGTGATCCCACCCAGAAGGGCGAGGCATACCAGAAACGCACTCCTCTTCGCGGAGATGAATAGAATCTCTTTCATCGTTTGAGCCACCAACACCAGTGTAACGCAAACTCTCTTTCAGACCATCTCCGCTCACGGCGTCCCGGAGACGAGAGAGCCGTTCCTCGCCCGTATTTCTCGCCGAGCTCCCACTGCGACCACATAGACGCCTTCCATTGCGGCGTTGCTCCCGGCAGCACCACGCCGGGACGTGCACTCCACTCGAAGGGCGGGCTCAAGGATCGCGTCCCCGCCAGGGGGCATGCGTGGACTGCGACGCGCCACGAGCACCCCCCGGGCGCCACGGCACCCCCCGCCCTGGGACAGGGGGTGGTGACTCATGTGGGCCCAAGCAACAGGGACGGCTGTCGTGGAACGTGCTCCAGCCAGGCGAGCCGAAACACCCCTCCACCGAGTGCCTCAAGCGAAAAGTGAGGCGGATGGTGCTTCGGCCACGGGACCAGTCCGTTACGGAGGAAGAACTCCTTGATCGCCGGAGATCTCAGCTCGGGGCAACGTTCCCAGAAGCTCTCCGTGATCGGCACCTCCACGGCCTCGTCGTGATCTGGAAAGATCAAGGAGACACTGTCCCACTCCCGGCGGAAGTACAACCACCGGCCGTTCCCGAGGATCCGCAGCCCGTAGACGTATCCCCGGCCGCCGCTCCACCCTGAAGCAATCATTCTGACACCAGTGTAGCGCACGCGAACACCATGGCGGGGGTGACTCCCGGCCCAGGTGTCACGCCGGTGGTGGGAAAATGCCGGCTGGCGTCAGTCCATACTCGCACGCAACCTTGCGGTCCGGGTGAGACGTGTCACGGGGACGAAGCGGCGACCTGCGACCCGGAGGGCGGAATCACACGGACGGCGCCACGTTGCGGCGCCGTCTCTTGGGCGCGATCACGAACCCCCCGCTGTCCGCTGGGTTCAACCCGCGCCGCCGCAACACGCGGAGAAAGCTCCGGACCACGTTGGGATCGAACTGGCGCCCGGCCTCGCGCTCCAGCTCCCTGACGGCCTTGGCCACAGTCATCGCCCCCCGGTAGGGCCGATTGGAAACCATGGCGTCAAAAGCATCAGCCACGGCCACGATCCGGGCGCCGAGCGGGATCTCCTCGCCCTTGAGCCCAAAGTGACCCGCGAACCGGCCGGAGGTCTGTCCGTCCCAACGCTCCTCGTGATACCGCACCATCGGCGAGACGTCGCCGGGGAGTCCGCAGCGGTTCAGAATCTGAGCTCCGAGATCCAGGTGCTCCTCCATGACCGCGTACTCTTCCGCCGTTAGGGAATCCGGCTTCCTCAAAATCGCGGTCGGGACGCCGACCTTGCCGACATCGTGCAGGATAGCCGCGTACCGCACCTTGTCGACGAAGCTCTCATCGAGCCCCATCTCGCTGGCGATTTCCGAAGCGAGGAGGCCGACCCGTTCGACGTGGTGAACGGTCGCAACATCGCTGGCCTCGAGCGCCGCCGCAAGGGCGACGACCGTGACATCCAGGCCCTCCTTGGTGTCTTCCCACTGCTGGTGAAGCCGCTTGGTGAGCTCGATATTGCGGGTGCGCATCGTGCCGGCGATCACTGTAAAGAGCCAGAACACCAGGAGGTTCCCGTAGACGACGATAAGCCGGTGAGGGCTCTGAAGCGGGCTGATACCGGCAACGCTCGACTCGAAGCCGAGGGTCAAGAGGTAGAGCAGGGCCATGATGGCGTTTCCCAGCGCTCCCGCGGGCAACCCCCCGTCAACGAGGAGGATCGCGAGCGGAACCAGGTAGAGCAGGGCCGGCCAGTTGTAGCTGCCACCCACGATGGTATCGTGAAGGTAGATCAAGACGGAAACAGCGGCGATCAGGGCCACTGCCTTTAAGACCAGCCCTCGACGACGAAGAAAATGCCAGGAGATGAGACTCGAATCGTCAAAGAACAGGTCTGGCCGTAACCAGAGGAGAAGCGGGAGCGCCAGGATCATGATGGCGATGGCATCGGCGGACCACCACATGACGCCCGCCCGGATCGCTGCACGGTTCAACGGCTCGATTCCTGCCAGTATCTTGGGTCCCCGGCAGATGACGACGTTGAGCAAGGTGTTTGCCATGACAGCCCACACCAGCAGCTTCAGAAAAACCGCCGCATCGCTCCCACCCTTGCGTGGCTTGAGAATCAGCGCCGGGAAAACAGCCTCCACCGTGTTTCCGACGGCGTACACGAGCATCATGACGAGGGAGCCCTGGGAGCTCCACGGCGTCAGGAGAGTCGCCACGAAGACGGCGAGCGCCGATTCCCAGGGCCATACCAGGGCCGCCGCGACGCCGACGGCCGATGCCGGGTATACCATTGATATGCCCGGCACGACCCTGAACGCCGCAGCCAGGTGGTTCAACGCACCGTACACGATAGCAATCGCAACGAAACGAAGAACAAACCGTGGCGAGATCCTGAGAGGCACGCCTCCTCCATCCCTGATAATCTGTAACCAGTATACCTCAGGGAATCCAGTCCCTTGCCCACCCGGAAGTGGCATGCTGCCACGTTTTCAGGAACGCGGTTGAGAAACGTTCTCTTTACGCTCGCCGCGGGCTTCGGTCCCTTCGAGAGGGATTCCGGCCAGCCGGGTATAGACGGCGCCGGAGGGGCGGAGCTGGCTGGAAAAGAGAACCAGCTCCGAGCACCGGAACGGTTCGAAATCGAGATGTCCGCCCCACTCGAGGAAGCGGCTCGCCGCCGCCCGCGGCCACGGCGTCTTGAGGCGGGCGAGGGTCAGGTGCAGGCTCCAGCCACGTCTTTCGGGCGGCCAACCCGCGTGCACGGCCATCCGCTCGACGGCGTCGACGACTGGCTCCACGCCGGAAACCGTCCCGCCGATCCAGGCGACCCTGGCGCGCGAGGCCGTGGGGAAAAAGCCGCTCCCGCCCAGGGTGACCGTGACCGGGGGCAGAGCGGCGAGTGAACGGCCCAGCGCGAGAGAGAGATCGTCGAGACGCCCCCGCCTCGACTCTCCCAGGAACTTGATCGTCAGGTGCAACCCGCCGGGACGTACCCAGCGCGCGGGGGGAAGCTGGCGGTGCAACGCGGCCATGTCCCGTTCCAAGCGTTCCTTGATGGCCAGCGGGATCTCGAAGGCCAGGAACGCCCTGATCGCCGTCGAAGGCTGACCGCCGCCGTTCATCTCTGCCTCTCGTCGAGCATCCGCCGGAGAAGGTCGAGCGCGAGGTTGGCGCTCCACGTCCGCACCATGGCGCGATCCCCGGGAAAGACCCGGTGGGCGTGCCGCGTTCCCTCCGGCCCGGCGACGGCCCAGTGCACCAGGCCAACCGGCTTTTCATCCGTACCTCCGCCGGGCCCTGCGATGCCCGTGATCCCGATACCCCAGTCGCTCCCGAACCGTTTCTGAACCCCCTCCGCCATGGCGCGAGCCGTGGGCTGGGAGACGGCGCCGTGAGCCCTCAGGATCTCAGGAGAAACATCGAGCAAGGCTTCCTTGGCCGCGTTGGAATAGGAGATGACGCCTCCGAGAAAGACCTCCGACGAGCCGGGCACGTCGGTAATGAGCTTTCCGATCAGCCCGCCGGTACACGACTCGGCCGTCGCAAGCGTTTCTTCACGGTTCCGAAGGCGTTGGAGAATCAGCCCGGCAAGCGTGTCCACGTCGGCGCCAACCACGTCCCCGCCAAGCACGGCGCGAAACGCCCGCTCCATCTCGTCGAGCCGGGTGGCGGCCTCCCCGGCCGAACCAGAGGCCGCCAGGATCAGCCGGACGACTCCGGGCGATGCCAGGATCGTGACGTTCTCTCTGCCGAACCGCCCGTACAACGGCTGGATCCTTGCCTCGACGGCGGACTCGATCACGCCGGAAAGCAACAAGGTGCGCGTCGCACACACGCTTCCCCCGTTTTTTCGCTCGAGCCCGGGGATCAGGTACGTCTCGAGCATCGCCTCCATCTCGGCGGGAACACCTGGAAAGACCGCGAGAAGAGCGCCGTCGACATCGATCAGCATCCCGGGCGCCGTTCCACGGGGGTTGGGCAACATCGTTGCGCCAGGGATGCTCCAGGCCATCCGGGAGCACATCTCCGGCATGGGCAGGCCAAGGATCTCGTACCGCTTCTCGATCGCCGCCATCAATCCATCGTCGAACGCCAGCTCGCGCCCCAGCGCCCGCGCCACCGCCTGGCGCGTCACATCGTCCCGCGTCGGTCCGAGGCCGCCGGTAACCACGACCAGGTCGGCAGCGGCGAGAAGGCTGGTGACCGCCCCCTCGATGCGTTCCTCCTCGTCGCCGACGATCCTCTTCTCGATCACGCGGACACCCACACCGGCCAGCGCCCGCGCGACCTTCAACGAATTCGTGTCCACCCGGGCGCCACCGAGGAGCTCACTCCCAACCGCAAGACACGCCGCCGTCCGGATCATCGTCATCCGCCCCTCCTGGAGGTATCATACGACACGTGCCCCTGGCCTCGCGGGGGCGTGTAGAATCAGCTGCCCGGAGCCGGACGCTCCGGCGTCCGTCCACTTGTGGACGTGGAGGTTTGCCATGGAACACGTGACCCGCCCGATCGCCGAATGGGCTGCAAAGCTGCAGTTCGAGGATCTTCCCGCCGAGGTCGTCCACGCGGCCAAGCGGTTCCTGATGGACGCCGTCGGCTGCGCCCTCGGCGGTTCCACGCAGCACGACGTTTCACTGGCGCGGCAGGTTCTTGCCGAGATCGCCGGAACCGGCCCGGCAACCGTGATGGTCACGGGAGAGCGGATGGACCCGGTCTCCGCCTCCCTGCTCAACGCCCTGATGATCCGCGTCATGGATTACAACGACATCTACTGGAGGCAGGATCCCTCACATCCGTCCGACCTGATTCCGGCGGCCATGGCTGCCGCCGAACGCGCGGGCGGCTCCGGGCGGGACCTGATCGTCGGCATCGTCCTGGCCTACGAGTTCGAGCAGCGGCTCTGCGAGGCGTCCTTCCCGGGAATCCGGGAGCTCGGCTGGCACCACGCGACGCTGACCGCCGCCGCCGCGCCGATCGCGGCCGGCAGGATGTTAGGTCTCGACGCCGAGAAGATCCAGCACGCGATCGGCATCTCGGCCTCCCGGCACTGCACGACGGGCTCCGTCACGGCCGGCAAGCTGACGATGATGAAGAACACCGTCGATCCGATGGCGACGCAGTCCGGCGTCCTGGCGGCGCTCCTGGCCGAGCGCGGCTACACGGGGCCGGAGCACGTGCTCGACGGCAAGGAGGGATTCGCCCATGTCTTCGATTCGGAGTGGAAGTGGGAGATCCTCACGGATGGGCTCGGAAGCTCGTGGAGAATCCTCCAGTGCGGGATGAAGTTCTTCCCCACCGAGGCGCTGACCCACGCCCCGATCTCCGCGACGCTCGACCTCGTCACCGGCAACGGCCTCGCTCCGGAAGAGATCGAGCAGGTCACCATCTACTCCCTGGCGCGCGCTGCCGACATCCTGGCCGATCCGAGCAAGTACGATCCCCACACCAAGGAAACGGCCGATCACTCGCTGCCGTACGTGATCGCCGCGGCGATCGTCGATCGCGAGGTGACGCCGCGCCAGCTCCGGCCGGAAAAGATCAACGATCCCACGATCCGGGAGCAGCTTCACAAGGTCAAGGTGCTCGCCGATCCCGAGATCGAAAGCCTCTTCCCGCAGCTGCAACGCGTTCGCGTCGTCATCTCCACGAAGGACGGGCG
>JAADFN010000090.1 GCA_013152895.1 Acidobacteriota bacterium
GAGAGCCTCCACGGCCGGCTTCGCGGCGAGCCAGCTTGAGTCATCCAGGACCTCGATGAGCACGGGGATCGCCTCGTTGCACTGTGCCGGCGCTGACTCGGCCAGCGCGATGGCGGCCGCGCGCCGCACCTGCCTCTCCCGGTCCCCAAGGGCGGCCGCGAGCGCTTCGACCGCGGCCGGCGCTGCGATCACGCCGAGCAGCGTCGCTGCCGCCTCGCGTGCGGCGGTGATGTGGGGCGCCTCGTATGCCCCTGTTCCTTCGGAAGGCTCGAGCTTGAGGACGAGAGCGCCAATCGCCGGAGCCCCGAAAAGTGCCAGCGCTTCCATGGCGCCCTCGCGGGCGAGGTCGTCGTCGAGACACGCGATCAGCATCGGGATGGCGCGCTCTTCGTGAAGCTGCCCGAGCGCCCGCGCGACCTCGCCCCTCGGCCTGGCCGCAAGGGCTGCGAGAAGTGCGCCGGACGCCCTGGGGTCGTTGCTGCGCGCAAGGTGCATGGCGATCCGGTCGACGACGGCGTCTTCGGCGATCGCGAGCGAGGCCGGAACGTCGCGGGCCACGAGGTCGTCGAGCGCCCGGAGCAGGGCGGACCATGCGTCCGGCGTGCCGATCGCCGCGAGCGCGTCGGCGGCGAGACACCGGTGGGCGAAGACCGATTGTGGTGGCTCCCGGACAACCGCCTCCAACCCGGGAATGGCGTCCGGGCCTGCCTGGACCACGTCGAAGAAGGCCCGCTCACCGTCGTGCAGATCGCGAAGGCGCGCGATCGACTGTCGGATTTCATCCATCTCTGTCACGGTTTGAATGCCCCCGCGTTTCCGCTTGCGGCACCACTCTACACCACGTCTTGAAGCCTGCGTCCCCGGGGCCAATCCGTGAAGTGGAGGCGTTTCCTCGCGTCCTTCCCGCCGGCAAGCCTCGTGGTCCGGGCAAACGGCGGCGATCACCGTCAAGCGTCCCCCGGCGCAGCGATGCCGTATGATCGGACCATGGCGGACGGATGTACCAGGTGCCCCGGCAACCGGCAACGGATGGATGGCGCGCCGTGCGGACCAGGGCGGGGAAGCGATGGCGTCATCCTCGGACGTCGTCCAACGTCCAAGAGCACAGGGGGTGCATTCGTGCTGATTCGGGGAGCGGCGATGGCAGGCGTGGTGCTGATGTTGGGGCTGACCGGCCCGGCTGGGGCGCAGATCGAAGAGGCGTGCAACCCGGTGACCGGCCTTGCACAGCCGTTACCGACGTGCGCCGACGTTGTGTGCGACCGCCCCGCCAGCGAGCTGGACGTCGACATCGTTCAGGGCGGAACGGCCGTCCCTCTCTGCCGGACGGATCCAGCCTGGGGCCGGCCGATGTACGACGATGGCCCGCCCCTTCGCTTTGACGATCTCCCGGGCGTCACGAGGTATGCGTGCCTGTACGAGCCTCCGGGGACGTCCCCGGCCTCGCCCCGGCCGTTGGTGCTATTTTTCCACGGCGGGGGCGCCGGCATGGCGGACGACGTGTACAATCACACCTCCCTGCGAACCAAGGCGATCAGCTCCAACCTCTCCGGGGATCCGCGACGACCCGGCTTCATCCTGATCTCGGTACAGGGGCGCAACCTGCGTTACCCGACGTCGGCGCCAAGGGATGGCCATCACCACGACTTCTACTATCGCGACCTCGGATCGCCATCCACGAACCCCGACATCGCCTTCGCCGACCTCCTGATCGACCGGATGGTCGCCGCCAAGGTGGCCGATCCTCGCAGGATCTACCTGATGGGCTGGTCGAACGGTGCCTTTTTCTCGCAGATGTACGGCATCGCGCGCCACCGCCGTGCGACGCCCGGGGGGAACCACGTGGCTGCCGTCGCCGTTTTCAGCGGCGCCGATCCGTTCGCAAACATTCGCCAGGGCCAGGCGCCCTCGTGCCAGCTCGACCCCTACCCGCTCTCCGACCTGCCGATCATGATCGTGAGCCGTTCCTGCGACCTGGTCGCGTGCAACGAGGCGCAGGTCAAGGGATGGAACCTGACGACGCCGGCCAACCCGGGCCAGGTCGTGGCCTCGTGGATGCGCGATGTGCGGGTCAAGGTCCACGACCGGAACGCCGTGTGGCTCATCGTGACCGGGTTCGGGACGTTGACCGGGAGCTGTACACCCTCGTTCTTCTGTTCCTTGTCGATCGCCGCGATCAATCATCTCCGGTGGCCGGACGGCGTCGATGACCGCAGCGGAATCGACCGTGAGCCGGCCATGCTCGGCTTCCTTGCGGCGCATCCGTGGCGGGCTCGCCCTCCGCGCCACAGCTCCGGCCGCGCCCGTCCTTCTCCGAAATCCCGGCGATGACGCCGGAAACCGGCGGATCATGCACCTGGCTTCTCTCCGGCCGGGCCGGCCTCCGGTTTGCGACCGGCGCTGACACGCCGGCCCGGTCGCGCACTCTCCGCGAGCTTCACTTTCCGGCGGGGTGATGTGAGAATACGTGGACCCGCGCGGATCGCGGGCCGGAGGGCGGGATGAGCAGCAACGAGTACGAGTTCGCGACGATCGAAACGAAGTGGCAGCGCCGGTGGCGGGAGATGGCGCTGTTCGATGCGCGGGCGGACGATCCACGGCCGAAGTGCTACGTCCTGTGCATGTATCCGTACCCCTCCGGCGTGCTGCACATGGGGCACGTGATCAACTACACGATCGGCGACGTCATCGTCCGCTACAAGCTGCTGCGCGGCTTCAAGGTGCTCTCCCCGATGGGCTGGGATTCGTTCGGCCTTCCCGCCGAGAACGCGGCGATCCGGACGGGCGTCCACCCGCACGAGTTCACCGAGCGCAACATCGCGCGCATGACCGGGCAGATGACGCGTGCGGGGTGGGGCTACGACTGGAGCCGGGAGGTGGCGACGAGCCATCCCGATTACTACAGGTGGACCCAGTGGTTCTTCCTCAAGTTTCTCGAAAAGGGGCTTGCGTTCAAGAAGAAGGCGCCCGTCAACTGGTGTCCCTCCTGTCAGACCGTCCTGGCCAACGAGCAGGTGAAGGAAGGCTGCTGCGAGCGGTGCGGGACCCGGGTCGAGCAGAAGGACATGGACCAGTGGTTCTTCAAGATGAGCGCGTACGCGCAACGTCTTCTCGACAACCACGCTGCGCTCGAGGGTGCCTGGCCGGAGTCGGTGATCAAGCTGCAGAAGGAGTGGATCGGCCGGTCGGAGGGGGCGCGGGTCTTTTTCAAGGTCGCGGAAACGGGGGACGAGGTTCCGGTCTTCACGACGCGGCCGGACACCCTGTGGGGCGTCACCTTCCTGTCGCTCGCTCCGGAGCATCCGCTGGTCGAGAAGCTGGTCCGGGGCACGGAGCACGAGGCGCGGGTCATGGCCGCCGTGCGGGAGATGCGTGCGGCCGGGACCTCCGAGAAGGAGCTTGCCGAGCGCGAGAAGGTCGGCGTCTTCACGGGCTTTCACGTCGTCAACCCCGTCAACGGGGAGCAGGTGCCCCTCTGGGTTGCCAACTTCGCCCTGATGACGTACGGCACCGGCGCGGTGATGGCCGTGCCCGCCCACGACCAGCGGGACTTCGAGTTCGCCCGGAAGTACGACATCCCGATCCGCGTCGTGATCGAGCCGGACGGGCAGGAGCTCGATCCCGGGACGATGGAAGAGGCATACACCGATCCCGGCACGATGACCGCCTCCGGCCCGTTCACCGGGCGGAGGAACACGGAGGCGATGGGGGACATCATCGCCTGGCTGGCCCAGCACGGCCTTGGCAAGGCCGAGATCAACTACAAGCTGCGCGACTGGCTGGTCTCGCGCCAGCGGTACTGGGGCGCCCCGATCCCGGTGGTCTACTGCGACCGGTGCGGCATCGTCCCGGTTCCGGAGGAGGAGTTGCCGGTGCTGCTACCGACGGACGTGCAGTTCGTCGAGGGCGCCGGCAACCCGCTGGCGACCAGCGAGTCGTTCGTCGTCACGACGTGCCCCCGCTGCGGCGGACCCGCGCGGCGCGAGACGGACACCATGGACACCTTCGTCGATTCGTCCTGGTACTTCCTCCGTTACTGCGATCCGCGCAACGAGGCGCGCCCGTTCGGCGAGGAGGCGGTCCGCCACTGGATGCCGGTCGACCAGTACATCGGGGGCATCGAGCACGCCACGATGCACCTGATCTACGCCCGTTTCTTCACCATGGTACTCCACGACCTGGGGCTGATCGATTTCGATGAGCCGTTTACGCGTCTGTTCTGCCAGGGGATGGTGTGCAAGACGGCGTACTACTGCGCCGAACACAAGTACATTCCCGAGAAGGATGTCGCAGGCGGCCACCGGGAGGGGGACGCGATCGTCGGCGGGACCTGTGCACTGTGCGGCGGGCCCGTGACACCGGAGATGACGAAGATCTCCAAGTCGAAGTTCAACATCGTCGATCCCGACGCGATGATGGACCGGTTCGGCGCCGACACGGTCCGTCTTTACATGCTCTCCGATGCACCGCCCGACCGGATGCAGATCTGGTCGGAAAACGGCATCAACGGCGCGTGGAGGACGGTCAACCGGCTGTGGGCCCTCGTCGTGTCGAATCTCGGTTCGCTGAGCGGGATGGGCGAGCCGATCCCCGCCGAGCTCGACGAAACGAACCGGGAGATCCGCCGGCGGACCCACCAGGCGATCGGCAAGGTGACCGGCGCGATCGAGGGCGCCTTCCAGTTCAACACGGCGATCGCACGTTGCAACGAGTTGCTCAACCTGGTGCGCTCCAACGAGGGGCGGATGCACCCGGCGGTGCTGCGCGAGACGCTGGAGACGGTGGTCAAGATCATGAGCCCGATCGCGCCTCACATGGCCGAGGAGCTGTGGGAACGGATGGGACATGGGGGCAGCATCTTCACGGCCGGCTGGCCCGAGGCCGATCCCGCCGTGGCCGCGGAGGAGCGGATCGAGATCCCGGTCCAGGTCAACGGGAAGGTCCGCTCCCGCCTGCACGTGGCGCCGGATGTTCCCCGCGAGGAGCTCGAACGGATGGCGCTCGCCGACGAGCGGGTGCAACGGTTTATCGGGGACAAGCGGGTAATCAAGGTCATCGTTGTTCCCGGCCGCCTGATCAACGTCGCCGTCAGGTAAGCCGGTCCGGCACGGGCCGCAGATTCATGCCCCTGGAGCAGCACCACGTCTGCGGACGAACAAGGGGGGTGCGGCCCCACCACGATGTGCGATGACAGTGACATACCCGAGATTCTCGATTGACCGGCATTCGTGTTCGTCGAGAGACCGGGAAAGCGTCCGGGAGGCCCTGCTTGCAGCAGGTCCGCGGTCAGCGCCCGGGAGGTCCGGCCTGTGGCCGGCCCGCGTTCTCGACCCTGACCCGTCCTGCACGCAAGCGTGCCGGCCGGCTCAAGGTCGATCCCGCCGGGGCTGGCGCCCCGCCCCGGGCTTGTCGCTT
>JAADFN010000091.1 GCA_013152895.1 Acidobacteriota bacterium
GCGGAGCGCCGGCGCCGAGGCTCTGTCCAACGAGCGTCGTCGCTGCGGCGCCCATCCCCGCGCAGACGAAGTAGTTGAAGACTTCGAGCTTGTGACCGACGCCGAGCGCGGCGACAGCCGGGGTCCCGAATGTCGTCGTGATCCTCGTCAGCACGATGTAGATCAACGAGAACAGCGCACCCTCGATCCCGAGGGGCAACCCGATGCGTAACGCTTTCCACGTCTGGCGAGGAGGCCGGACGAGATCCGCGATCCGCGGCCTAATGTGCAGCCGCCCGAGCAACACCCACCCGGCGCCAGCCGCCGCGACCCACGACCCGACGGTTGCCAGCGCCGCGCCACGCACGCCGAGCCGCGGCAACCCGATCAGCCCGAAGATCAGGAGCGGGTCTGCCACAACGTTCACGGTGGCGGCGAGAGCCAGCAGCTTGAGAGGCGTCTTGGCGTCTCCCACCGCACGGAAGGCTGCCGCGATCCAGCTGAACACGAAGTAGGCCGGCATGCCAACGAGGATGATCCGGAGGTATCCAAGCCCGGCCGCCGTCACCGGAGCAGCCGTCTCCATGAATCGAAACGCCGGTGGCGCGGCTGCGAGTCCGACGGCCATCACGAGCAGGGATCCCCAGAACGCGAGCACCTGGCCGGCCCGAGCGGCCCGTACGGCCTCGCTGCGGTCGCCGGCGCCAACGGCCTGCGCAAGGACCGCTCCCGAACCCATCGCCGCCCCATCGCCCAGCGTTTGGGCGAGCCACATGATGAATCCGGCCGTGGAGACCGCTGCGATCGCCACTTCCCCGACCCGGCCGAGCCAGAACGTATCGACCACGAGGAACCCGGCCTGGAGCAACGCCGCCATTGCGGCCGGCGCCCCGAGGTGCAAGATCGCCCGGTCGAGCGACCCCGCGACCATCAGCTCCCGGTGTTCGAAGACGTTCCCGCTCACGGCCGGGCAGCGCTTTCCCGGCCCCCTGCCGGAGGAAGACTGACCAGCCGGCGGATCTCGAGGCCGTCCGAGTGCCAGATCCGGGTCGTAAAACCGTCGATCAGCTCGCGCCACCTGGCGCCGTCGGCCGGATCGCGAAACACGAATACACCGAATTTCCGATGCAAACGGCGGAGCTCACGCCAGTTGATGAACAGGTCGTTCCAACCGGCGGCGTGCAACGTACGCGCGGCATCGGCCGCCGTCGCGGCATCCTCGATCACCGTCTGGACGAGCTGCGTGTCGTACGGTGAGCTGACGCTGTTCGGACGCGGACATCCCCACGACCGTCCCTCCCCGATGACCAGCAGCTTGGCGCCCGGCGGCAGGAGCCGGCCAGCGGCCCGGTACCCCGGCATCGGATCGTTGAGCGTAACCCGGTGCCGCCAGCCCTCGCTGGAGACGCGGCCGAACCACATCTCCGGCATGTGGAGCGTCCCGGCAATGAACTGGCCGAACAGGACGAGACCGAAGCCGGCCGCCAAGAGCAACCCGGCGACGGCGACCCGGCGAGCCCCGCGCGACAACCGCTCAACACCGGCCGCCGCCAATGCTCCCGCGAGGGGAATGAGCGGCAGCGCATAGCGCGTCGTGTGGGCGGTCGCCAGCCACCCGCCCACGATCAGCACCGCTGCCACGGCCACACCCTCGATGGCGCGCCGGCGGCGTCCCCGGACGAGCGCCACCACGGCCAGCACCACGGCGATGGCCAGCCATGGGCCAAGCCCCGCCCCGCTGCTCCCGAGCTTGACGAGACCGTTCCAGAAGCTTCCCAACCCGCCCACTCCCTCGTGCACGAGCCCATTCCAGCGGGCCGCATCGCGCGCGGTCCACCCCGTGCCACCGAACACCTTCCACAGCAGCGGGTAGACGGGATTCCCCGTCAGAAGCAGATTCCGCAGGTACCAGAAGGAAGCCAGCCCGGCGCCGAGCAGGCCAGCCTTGACGGCGTCGCGCCACCGCGTCGGCGAGCTCACGACCGCCCCGGCGAGCACGGCCCCCGCCGGGATGACCGCGACGTACTTGGTGGCAAGAGCAAGACCCAGGGCGACTCCTCCGCTCAGAACCTTGACGCCCTCGTCCCCGGTCCCGATGAGCTCGATGGCCGCCACAACGATCGCCAGGACGACCAGATGGTCCACACCGGCCACACCGGCCACCCACACCGCGTGCCAGCAGGCCACGAGGCAGAGCGGGGCGATCCACGCCCACCCTTGGGCCCCAAGTCTCCGCGCCAGCTCCCAGGCTGCAACCAGCACCAGGACGAACGTGAGCCAGTGCAGCCCCGCGGCAGCGCGTGGCAGGCCCAGGGACACCGGCAGCAGGTAGACGGTTTCCCCGGCGAGCGGAAAATGGCTGAAGAGGTTGTGGGTCACCGGCGCGAAGCTGCCGTTCGCCAGCCAGCTCCACGGGAGCCCGAGATGGTAGACGAGGGCGTCGTAGAAATACGGCGGCGCCAGGAAGAAGGGAGCGCCGGCCAGGACCGCCCCGGTACCGAGGAGAAGCTCCCATCGCCGTCTTTGCGACCGGAGGGCCCAGACAACCAACCCGGCGCCCGCCGCGACGAGCCCGGTACCGGCGCCAAACCGCGGCCCTGCCACGGTCGCTGCCAGGGCCGTGATCCACCAGAGCACCGTCCATCCCACCACCCATGCCAGCGGCAACGAACGAGCCCCGACCGCCCTACCCAGCCCGACGAGCCCCAGTCCCAGCAGGAGCGTGAGGACCAGGGACGCCGCAGCAGTCATCACGTCTCCCGGACGGCTACTGGCCGGCCGTCGCCACCATCACGGCCTTGATCGTGTGAACGCGGTTTTCGGCCTCGTCGAACACGCGGGACCAGCGCCCCTCGAACACCTCGTCCTCGACCTCGCGAATGTCAGGGTACTTTTTCGCCATTTCGGTTTCCAGGTTATGGAAGCTTGGCAGGCAGTGGAGGAAGATCGCCTCCCGCCGGCCCGTCATCTCCATCATCGTGCGCGTGACCTTGTACGGCTTGAGAAGCGCGATCCGTTCAGGAATCTTGGCTTCCTCGCCCATCGACGCCCAGACGTCGGTGTAGACGGCGTGCGCGCCAGAAACGCCCTCTTCGATCGAGTCGGTGACCGTCACCCGGCCACCGGTCCCGGCCGCGATGCCCCGCGCCGTCGCAACCAGCTCCGCCGACGGGTGCAGCTCGGTGGGCGCGACGATGCGGACGTCCATGCCCATCTTCGCACAACCGATCATCAGCGAATGAGCCATGTTGTTCCTGCCGTCACCGACGAAGGCGAGCCCGAGACCGCCCAGCGGTCCGAACTCCTCCTTGACCGCCAGCAGGTCGGCCAACACCTGCGTCGGGTGCCACGTGTCGGTCAATCCGTTCCAGACGGGAACGCCCGCGTGCTTCGCCAGCGTCTCCACCGTCTCGTGGGCGAACCCGCGAAACTCGATCCCGTCGAACATCCGGCCCAGCACCCGCGCCGTGTCGGCAACCGTTTCTTTTTTTCCGAGCTGAATGTCGTTCTTGCCCAGGTACTCGGGATGTCCCCCCTCATCGATCACTGCCACCGTGAAGGCGGCGCGGGTCCGTGTCGACGGCTTTTCGAAGATCAGCGCGATGTTCTTCCCCGCGAGGGTGCGACCGGTCACGCCGGCCCGCTTGTTGAGCTTCAACGTTTCCGCGAGCTCCAAAAGGTCTCCAATCTCGGCCGGGGTGAAATCGAGCAATTTGAGAAGATGACGTCCCTTCAGAGTACCAGCCATGAGTGCCTCCAGTCAGTTGCGGTTTCGGCGGCGGCGCCGCCGGCCGATGGTACTGCCGCCATCGGCCGTTGCCAAGCGCGAGCGTGGAGAACCGCGGCGGAACGCGGTAAGCTCGCATCCCATGACATCCCGCAACGATTCCGCGCCGACCGCCCCCTCCCCACTGATCGTGCATCTCTCGACGGAGCACGGCTGGCGCGGCGGCGAACGTCAGATCTGGTTCCTCGCGCGGGGCCTCGCGGCGCGGGGATGGCGGCAGGTGATCGCGGCGCCGGCAAAATCGCTCCTCGCCGAACGGATCGGCCGGTCCGGGCTCCGCGTGGTCCCGCTTCATCCCCGCTTCCCATACCACCCGGGGAACCTCATCCGGATCGCCGCACTGTGCCGGGGCCACCGGCGAGTCATCCTGCACGCTCACACGTCACCCTCGCTCACCCTGGCGGCGATTACCTCGAGATTCCGGACCGGGATCGTGGTCGTTCACACCCGCAGAGTCGCTTTCCCGATCCGCCGGAGCACGAAGTACCACCGTGCGGCCGACATCTACGTCGCCATCTCGCGCGCCATCGCCGATGCGTTCGCCGCCGCCGGGACCCCCGCCGATCGCATCCGGGTCATCCCGAGCGCCGTGGATCTCGATCAGCTCGATCGCGCAAAACCGGTTGCATCGCTCACGCATAACGCTGGTGCTCCGATTGTGGGCTGCGTGGCGCAACTGAGTCACGAGAAGGGTCTCGGCGTTCTTCTGGCCGCATGGGCCGAAGTCATCCGGAAACGGCCAGGGGCGAAGCTCGTGTTGATCGGCGACGGCCCCGAGCGTCAGGGCCTTGAGAGGGCCGCCACCGCGATCCCTCACGAATCGGTGGTTTTCGCCGGCTTTCAGGACGACGTCGCAAGCTGGATCAAGGCGTGCGATCTCTACGTCCAGCCCTCGCTGGCCGAGGGGCTCGGCAGCTCGGTGCTCGACGCCATGGGATGCCGGCTGGCCGTCGTCGCCAGCGCGACCGGCGGCCTCCCGGACGCCGTCGAGGATGGCGTCACGGGCCTGCTCGTCCCCCCGGGCCAGCCGGAGCCCCTGGCCCACGCAATCCTCGATCTCCTCGCCCACCCCGACCGAGCCCGCGCCATGGGCCACGCGGGACGCACCCGCATCGAAGCCACGTTCTCGATCCCGTCCATGATCGATGCCTACGTTCGGCTCTACCGCGAGCTCGCGTAAGGACACGGACGACGCCGGAGCGCCGGCCGCGGCGGGCCTGAACGGTGCGCCGGGATGTCATCACTGGAGCAGGAAGCGCGCCGTCAGGACGTAGAAGACGGGGATTGCGCGCCCCGTCCGGTCCCGCGCCGGGCTGAACTTCCACTGGAGAACCGCCCGTTCCGCCGCCTTGGTCAGGCGGGCATCGGCGCTTTTCAGCGGCGTGACGCTCTGGACCGTGCCATCGGCGCCGATGATGGTTTGGAGCACGACGATCCCGCTCACCTTGTCCTTGCGGGCACTTTCGGGATAGACGGGTGGCACTCTCTTGATGAGCTTCGGCTTCGTGATACCGGCCTCGTGGACGTTGGAGGTCTTTGGCATGTTGGAAATAATCTTGGCCTCCTGGGGGGACAACGGCCTCAGGATGACGAAGATGTACGGTGCGGACGGGCCGTCCATCGCCCCGACAACCGCCCGTGAGCCGGG
>JAADFN010000092.1 GCA_013152895.1 Acidobacteriota bacterium
GGCTTTGCCTCGGCGTCGGCTTGCCCGGATTGAAGGTGGCTCGGCGCCGTGCCCCGGCCTGCGGCCGGGCCGTCGGCTTGCAGCGGGTGGAGGAAATTGCTCGCCGCGCCCCCAGAGAACGATCCTCGCGATCCCGTGTCGCTTCGCAGGAGCGTTGTGGTCGTTCTGCGCGGGCTACGCCCGCTGGGCGCTACGCGGCTGGCCTGCATGATGCAATAGACATCGGAGCGAAGGGCGGGAGGTACCGTGGCCGGTGGCGCTCTCGGAAGATGTGGGAGCGCAGGCGTGCTTGCGGCACGTTGAGCGAGCACATAGATTTCATCGTCGTCGGTTCTTGGGAGCCGTGGGAGCTCGAGGCGATCCGGTGCAGCGGGCGGATATGGTTGGGGCCGGCCGGGGTAGGATGGGAACATGAGCCAGAAAGAAACATGGATGCTCCAGCGGCTCGCGTTGCTGCTCGGCGGGCTGGGGAGGCGTGAGCGGCGGGCGTTCGCCGGTGTGGAGGGTGTGGAGCCGTTCGAGGTGTTGCGGAGGCGCGGGCTTCCCGGCCGGGTGCTGCGGACGGCGGCGGAGGCATCGAAGCGGGAGGCCCCGGCGCTTCTAAAACGGCTCCGGGGGCTGGGATGGCGGTGGGTGACGCCGGAAGATGACGAGTTTCCTGCGTTGCTCCGCGAGCTCAGCGATCCCCCGCTCGGGCTCTTCGTGCGTGGGCGGCTGCCCGCGGGGCCGGCGGTGGCAATCGTTGGCTCGCGCAAGGCGACCGTGTACGGGCGACAGGTGGCCGACCTGCTCGGGCGCGAGATGGCGGCGGCGGGGGTTGTCGTCGTCTCCGGGATGGCGCGCGGGGTCGATGCGGCGGCGCACCGCGGGGCGCTCGGGGCCGGGGGGCCGACGGTGGCCGTCTGGGGCACGGGGCCGGACAGGGTGTATCCACCGGAGCATGTTGAGCTGGCCGAGGAGATCGCAGCCTCGGGCGCCCTCGTGACCGAGTACCCACCGGGGACGCCCGCGAGGCGGTACCACTTTCCGGAGCGCAACCGGATCATTGCCGGGATGACCGCGGCGACGGTCGTTGTCGAGGCCGCCGCGCGGTCGGGAGCGCTGGTGACCGCGCGGTTCGCCCTCGAGGAGGATCGGGAGGTGTTCGCCGTACCGGGGAGCATCCTGTCGCCGATGTCGGTCGGTCCCAACACGCTGCTCAGCCTTGGCGCCCGGCCGGTGTTGACGCCACGGACGATCCTCGATGTGGTGGCCCCGGCGGACGCGGCGGGCGCTCGGCTCGAGCTCGATCTTGGCCCGTGGCGGGGGGTGCTCGGCCCGGGGGAGGCGCTGTCTGCAGACGAGATCGCCGAGCGTGCCGGACGGCCGATCGCCGAGGTCCTCGCGAAGCTCCTCGAGGGAGAGATCGCGGGTACGATCGTCCGGCAGGCCGACGGCCGGTACGCGCTGGCCCGCGTGTCCGGCGTTGCGGGAGGCGGGCTGTGATACGGTGGCGCGCCGGAGCCAGGCCGAGGCCTGCTCCTGACGTTGAGGGAGAGCATCGATGGCATCAAAGCTGCTGATCGTCGAATCGCCTGCGAAGGCGCGCACCATTGGGAAGTTTCTCGGCAAGGAGTTCGTGGTCAAGGCCTCCGTCGGCCACGTCCGCGACCTACCAAAGTCGAAGCTGGGCGTCGACGAGGCGAACGGCTACCTTCCCGAATACGAGATCCTTCCGGACAAGGCCAAGATCGTCCAGGAGCTCAAGCGGGCCGCAAAGAACGCGGAGGAGATCTACCTCGCCGCCGACCCGGATCGCGAGGGAGAGGCGATTTGCTGGCACCTCGCCGAGATCTTGGAATCGGCGCACAAGCCGATCCATCGCGTCGAGTTTCACGAGATCACCCGGCGGGCGATCCGGGACGCGTTCGAGCATCCACGGGCGGTCGACATGACGCGCGTCAACGCTCAGCAGGCGAGACGGGTGATCGACCGGCTCGTCGGCTACCGGCTCTCCCCGTTGCTTTGGGACAAGGTCAAACGCGGGCTCTCCGCCGGCCGCGTCCAGTCGGTCGCGCTCAAGATGATCTGCGACCGCGAGGCGGAGATCGAGGCGTTCGAGCCGGAGGAGTACTGGCTGGTCGACGCCCGCGTGTCGGCGCGAACGCCTCCCCCGTTCGTCGTCCGGCTCGCGAAGAAGAACGGGCGCAAGTGGCGGCCCGGCAAGGCCGAGGAGGCCAAGGCGGTCGAGGCCGCGTTGCGCGAAGGCCCGCTGACGGTTGCGAAGGTTAGCCGCCGCACCGGAACACAGCGCCCGCGTTCACCGTTCATCACCTCGCACCTGCAACAGGCCGCCGCCCGGCGTCTTCGCCTGCCGGTCCGCCGAACGATGCGGCTGGCGCAACGCCTGTACGAGGGGATCGACCTCGGGGATCGCGGCCGCCTCGGCCTGATCACCTACATGCGGACCGACTCCGTGCGGGTCGCGTCCGAGGCCGTCGCCGCCGCGCGCGACCTGATCGCACGAAAGTGGGGTCCGGGCGCGCTGCCGGCGAAACCGAACGTCTTCAAGAATCGCTCCTCCGCGCAGGACGCCCACGAGGCGATCCGGCCGACCAACGTCGAGCTGACTCCCGACGAGGTGGCCGCCTTCCTCAAGCCCGACGAGCTTCGCCTCTACAGGATGATCTGGGAACGTTTTGTCTCGTCCCAGATGCGGCCCGCGACGTTCGACGTCACCCAGATCGAGGTGACGGCCGGACCGTACACGCTCGCGGTGACGGGCAAGGTGATGCGGGATCCAGGTTTTCTCAAGGTGTGGCGGGAGAACAGCGATGCGCCCAGCGGCCCGGAAGCCGCCAAGCTGCCGGACGGCATCGAGAGCGGGCAGGAACTGACGCTCGAGGATGTCATCCTGGAGCAGAAGCAGACCCAGCCGCCACCGCGTTTCACCGAGGGAACGCTGGTCAAGGCGCTCGAGGAGAACGGGATCGGCCGGCCGTCGACCTACGCCACGATCATCGCGACGATCTCCGGGCGGGATTACGTGGTCAAGCAGAAGGGCACGTTCCGGCCGACCGAGCTCGGCAAGCTGGTCACCCGGCTTCTGACGGGATCGTTCGCGCGGATCATCAACGAGAGCTATACCGCGAGCCTCGAAGAGGACCTCGACAGGGTCGCCGGGGGCGAGGAAAACTGGCAGGAGCTCGTCCGGAGCTTCGCGGTGGGTTTCGAGGCGGAGCTTGAGCGCGCGAAAGTGGAGATGGAGCAGGTCAAGGGCAAGGGCGTCGCCACCTCCGAGACGTGTCCCAAGTGCGCGGCGCCGCTGGTGATCAAGTTCGGCAGGTACGGGGAGTTCCTCGCCTGCACCAACTATCCCACGTGCACGTACACCCGGGATCTCGAGGATGAGGCGGAGAAGGCCGGCGATGCCGAAGAGGAAGCGCCCACGTGTCCAGAGTGCGAAGCGCCGATGGTCAAAAAGCGTTCCCGGTTCGGCCCCTTCTGGGCGTGCTCGCGGTACCCGGAGTGCAAGGGGACCCGCCGGATCGGCAAGGCGCAGACCTCCGCGCCCCCGAAACCCACCGGCGTGCCGTGTCCGCGCGAGGGGTGCGACGGCGAGATCGTCGCCCGGATCTCGCGGCGCGGACGGACCTTCTACGGGTGCAACCGGTACCCGAAGTGCGACTTCGTCATGTGGGATCATCCCGTTCAGACCCCCTGTCCGGAGTGCGGATTCCCGATCATGGGCCTCCATGTGACCAAGCGCCGCGGCCGCGAGCTCATCTGTCCGGTCAAGAGCTGCGGGCACCGGGAGCCCGCCCCGGAGGAGCCGGGAACGGCGTGAGCGCGCCCCGGGTCCTGGTCGTCGGGGCCGGTCTCGCCGGGAGCGAGGCCGCCTGGCAGCTCGCCCGGGCCGGGATCCAGGTCGAGCTCGTCGAGATGCGGCCGCAAAAAACGACCCCCGCGCACACGAGCGGCGATTTCGCCGAGCTCGTCTGCTCGAACTCGTTGCGTGGCGACGCCGAGACCAACGCCGTCGGCCTTCTCAAGCGGGAGATGGAGGCGCTCGACTCGATCATTCTCCGGGCCGCTCGCGCCGCTTCGGTTCCCGCGGGCGGGGCGCTCGCGGTCGACCGGCAGCTCTTCGCCCGTTCGGTCACCGCCGAGCTGTCGAGCCATCCGCTGATCGAGGTTCGGCGCTACGAGGTGACGGCGCTGCCGGAGGGGCCGGCAATCGTGGCGACAGGACCGTTGACCTCCCCCGCGCTCCACGCGGCGCTCGAAACGGCGCTGGGCGAGGGCGCGCTTGCATTCTACGATGCCGTCGCCCCGATCGTGGCGGCGGACAGCCTCGATCACGAACGGCTCTTCGCCGGATCGCGCTACGCCAAGGGCGGTGGAGACGACTATCTCAACGCGCCCATGAACCGGGACGAGTACGACATGTTCGTCACCGAGCTGCTCGCCGCGGAAAAGGTCCCGTTTCGCACGTTTGAGACCGGAGAGATACACTACTTCGAGGGCTGTCTCCCGATCGAGGTGATGGCCGAGCGCGGCCGCGACACACTCCGGTACGGACCGATGAAGCCCGTCGGCCTGACGGATCCCCGCACCGGCGCGTGCCCCTGGGCCGTCGTCCAGCTGAGGCGGGACGATCTGGCGGCGGAACAGTGGAACCTCGTGGGGTTTCAGACCAAGCTGACGCGGCCCGAGCAAAGGCGGGTGTTCCGCCTGATCCCCGGGCTTGCAAACGCTCGTTTCATCCGGTATGGCATGATCCATCGCAACACCTTCGTCAATGCGCCGGCCCACCTCGACGCCTTGCTCCGGCTCAGGAGCCGGCCGGATCTCCGGTTGGCGGGACAGATGACGGGCGTCGAGGGGTACGTCGAATCCGCCGCGACGGGACTGCTGGCCGGGCGGATGCTGGCGAAGGAGCTCGCCGGTGAGCCGGTCGAGCCCCCGCCGGCCGCGACCGCGATGGGCGGACTGATCCGCCACCTGACCGCCCGGCGTCCCGACAGGTTCGAGCCTGCGAATATCAGCTGGGGACTGATCCGGTGTCCGCTGGAGCTGGTGACGATCCGGGACAAGCGCGAACGCAGGCATCTCCAGGCCGCCGCCGCCCTCGATCTCATCCGCCGGTGGGGCGCAACGCACAGCTCGTAGAAGCGTCCGTGCGCGTGGGAGGTCCTGCTTGCAGCAGGCCCGCGGTCAGCGCCCGGGAGGCCCGGCCTTTGGCCGGCCCGCGGTCTTGATCCCGAGCCGTTCTGCACGCGAGCGTGCAGCCCGTCTCGTGCTCAATCCCGCCGGGGCTGGCGCCCCGCCC
>JAADFN010000093.1 GCA_013152895.1 Acidobacteriota bacterium
GCTGGGGGACTGCGCGCCGTGCCTCGGCCTTTGGCCTCGGCGTCGGCTTGCACGGATTGAAGGTGGCTGCGCCGTGTCCCGGCCTGCGGCCGGGCCGTCGGCTTGCAGCGGATGGGAAGGGCGCTCGGCGTGCCTCGGCCTTTGGCCTTGGCACGGTTGATCGCGGGTACGGCTCAACGCCCGCGGTTCTGGTTCTGACGGGAGCGGGCTGGGACGGGGCTGGTACCCTGGGCGTGGGAGGGTGCATGCTTCACGTGACGTCTGAGGTCGGGAGGTTGCGGACGGTGCTCGTTCACGAGCCGGGTGGCGAGGTCGACGAGATGGTACCGGCAATGATGGAGGAGCTCCTGTTCGACGACATCCTCTTCGGCGAGCGAGCGCGGGAGGAGCACCGGCGGTTCAGGCGTTTGATGCAGCTGCTGGGCGTCCGCGTGCTCGAAGCCCGCGACCTGCTTGTCGAAAGCCTGCGAACCCGGGAGGCGCGCGAGTGGGTCCTCTCGATTATTCTTTCGGAGCTTCCGCCCGAGCGGTGGGCCCAACTGCGGCACGCGTCTGCCGAAGGGCTGGCGGCCATGCTGGTCACCGGGATCCGCCGGGAGGACTCGGAAGGTGTCGAGGTCCGGGATCTCTACTGCATGCCGCCGATTCCGAACTGGTCGTTTCAACGGGATCCTCAGGTTGTTATCGGATCGGGCGTGGTACCAGGCGCCATGGCGACGCCGGCACGGTGGCGCGAAGGGATCCTCTCGCGGACGATCTTCCAGTTCCATCCCGAGCTCGACGGGAGGATTCTCGCCGATCCGCTCGAACCCCCGTCCGGACGGCGGCTCTTTCTTGGGCTGCACCGGCCCCGCCTCGAGGGAGGGGATGTGCTGGTCCTCTCGCCGGAGGTGATCGCGGTTGGGATCTCGGAGAGGACGAACCTGACGGCGGTTGAGCACCTGGCGCAGGAGCTCAGGGGCCGGGAGGACGCTCCCCGGTTCATCGAGATCGTGCACCTGCCCCACAGGCGGGCCTACATGCACCTGGACACGGTCGTGACGCCGGTCGATCGCGACGCCGTGCTCGTGTCGCCGCAGGTCATTCTCGCCGGGCAGGGGGAAACCGCGGAGACGTTCGAGATCGACCTTCACGCCGGCGCGCCGGCGCCGCAGTCACGCGGGGATCTGCTGCACGCCCTCGCGGCCCGCGGCCTCGACCTCGAGCCGATCCCGTGCGGGGGGAGCGACATCATCGCGCAGCAGCGGGAGCAGTGGACGGACGGCGCGAACGCGCTCGCGCTGGCCCCCGGCGTCATCGCGCTTTATGACCGCAACGTGCGTACGGCGGAAGAGCTGGATCGCCGCGGGTTTTCCATCGTCACGGCGCGGGACGTGCTCCTGGGCCGTGCCGAGGTCGATCTCGACAGTGGGACTCGTGTGTGTATCCTCCTGGAGAGTTTCGAGATCTCCCGCGCCCGGGGTGGGCCGCACTGTCTCACCCACCCGTTGGTTCGCGACGACGTCGACTGAGCCGGACGTACCAACGCCCGGAAATCCTGGCGAGCTCGAACGCGACGAACGCCTGGAGAGCCAGGCCCGTCGCGACGAGCCAGCGGGGACCGGCCAGCCATGCGAGCCGGTCAAGATGGGCCGGGACGCCGAAGAGGATGCTTGATGCGAGCACGCCGCCGGCGCCGATGGTCAGGGCGAGACCGGCCACGCAGGCCAGCCATACGGCCCATGTGATCCGCGCGAGAATCCGGCCGCCCCATTTCATGACGCGCTCATACGTTCTTCCGGTGTGCGCCGGCCGCGAGCCGCAGCTCCCGCCAGCGGTCGTGGAACCAGAGCCACTGGGCGGGCCGCTCCCGGATGACGCCCTCGATCAGGCCGGTCAACAGCGCGGTCAGAGCAACGTCGTCGCGTTCGGCCGGCCCGAGCTCGTCGGGGAACACGGGGGGATCGAAGCGAACGGTGTACCGTCCGGGGCCATCCCACAGTCCCCAGATCGGCACCACGGGCGCGCCGGTCCTCACCGAGAGACGCGCCAGCGCCGGGTGGGTCCACGCCGGATGTCCGAAGAACGGAACCTGGACGCCCTCGTCCTCGAGGGTTCGCTGATCGATCAGGATCCCGACGGCACCGCCGCGCTTGAGCTGGCGGAGCAGCTCGCGGGTGATGTTGTCCTTGCCGAGGGCGCGGTTGCCGAAGAGGCCGCGAAGCCGTTCGAGCTCGGCCTCGAGCAGCGGATTGTCGAGGGGCCGGTTGACCACGGCGAACCCGGCCGGGATGACCAGGCCCGCGACGAGCGCGGCGACTTCCCACGAGCCGATGTGGCAGGAGAGCAGGAAGACGCCCTTGCCGCGCGCCAGTCCCGCTTCGAGGTTCTCCCGCCCCTCGATGTGGACTTCCCGGAGCAGCCGCTCGGGGGTCGCTTCCATCAGCCGGAGCGCGTCGAGCGTCACCCTGCCGAAGTGCCGGGAAACCTCTCTCGCGAGCCGTGCGCGGCCAGATGCGCCAAGCTCGGGAAACGCGAGCTTCAGATTGAATTCCACGATCTTTCGCCGCCTGCCGCCGGCGAGGTGGTAGAGATCGCCGAGCGCGGCGCCGGCGCGGGCCGTCACGCGTGGTCCGGAGTGGCGCGCGAGGAACCTGGCCGCCAGGTAGGCGCCGTACTCCGCCCGGTTGCGCACCCCGGACCGCCGCCGGCTCATGAGAGGATCTCCGGCGCCAGGGCCCACAGCGGGTCCCAGCCGTCGTCCGCGGGCGTCATCTCGACGTCGAGCACCCAGGCGCCGATGCGTGAGGGCGCCTTGACGGCATCCTTCGCCGTCGTCACCGGAACCGCATCGAGCCGGCCCGCCTCGTCGAGAATCCGGCCGGCGTCTTCGGAGGTGTAGACGTGATGATCCGTAAACCACCGCGTGCCCGCGATCACGGCGCCGAGCCGTTCGAGCGTCTCGACGAACCCCTCTGGACGGCCGATCCCGGCAAATGCGAACACGCGCCGGCCCGCGATCTCTCGGGGCGGACGTTCGCCTGCGGGCGTGGTCCAGCGGACCGGTGCGAGCCGTGCCGCGAACACCGGAACGCCACGCGCGTGGTGGCGGAGCGTGGCCGAGATGCGTTCAAACGCCGGGCCATTGGTATCGAGCTTCGTGACGATCACGGCCCCGGCCCTGGCGAGTGCGCTGGTCGGCTCGCGCAAACGGCCGAGCGGTGGCAGGTGTCCCCCGCCCCACGGGTCGCCGGCGTCGACGAGAACGATATCGAGGTCCCGCGCGAGCCGCAGGTGCTGGAATCCATCGTCGAGGATCACGATGTCGGCGCCGCGGCGGATCGCTTCGCGCCCCCCCCGCACGCGGTCGGCATCGACGACGACCGGCACGCCGGGCAGTCGCCGGGCGATCTCCAGCGGCTCGTCGCCAGCGCGCCGGGCATCGGCTGCCGGCGCCGGTCCGACGAGAACGAGCGGGCGGCGATCGTCGCGTCCGTACCCGCGGGTGAGCACCGCCGGCCGCCGCCCCCGCCGGACGAGATCTCTGGCAAGGGCGATGACGACGGGCGTCTTGCCGGTGCCGCCGAACGTCAGGTTCCCCACCGAGACAACGGGAACACCGAGACGCGCGGTGCGGAGCACGCCGCGGCGGTAGGCGAGCGCGCGGGCGCGGACGAAGGCGCCGTACAGCGGCGTCAAGGGCAGAAGAAGGATCGCCGGTCTCACGGATCCGAGGGTACCATCAGTCTTCCGGATGCGTGCCGCCCTCGGCAAGCTCGAGCAGCTCGGAGACGGTCCGCGACGCTGCACCGCGGTTGGCCTCGACAACCCTGAGGCCCGCCGCCCCGCGCGCGGCAGCCGCATCCGGCTCGGTCAGCCAGGCCATGAGGACACTGGCGAGCTCGTCCGGCGCGGAGACGATCCGCACCGCGCCCGCAGCCACCAGCTCGTCGTAGATCTCCTCGAAGTTGAAAACGTGAGGCCCGGTCAGCACCGGCGTCCCCCACGCGGCGGGCTCGAGAGGGTTGTGACCGCCCGTTGGCACCAGCGAGCCACCGACGAACGCGACGTCGGCGAAACGGTAGGCCCGGCCGAGCTCCCCGATCGTGTCGAGAAGGAGAGCGTCGGGACGTCCGGGCGCCTCCCCGAGCGCGGAGCGGCGGGCCACCACGAGACCCCGCGCGGCCAACGTCGCCGCAGCAACGTCGAAACGTTCCGGATGACGGGGCGCCAGGATCAGGAACGGGCGAAACTTTTCCGGCATCCCTAGGAGGGCGTCCAGCACTGCCGCCTCCTCGCCCTCCATCGTCGAACCTGCCACGAGGACCGGCCGGCCCGCAGCCCATGCGGCCACGCGATTTCCCCACGGCAGGGGCGTTTCGTCTGCAACGAGGTCGTACTTGAGATTGCCGGTGACGTGGATCCGGTCCCCGTGGATGCCCAGACGTTCGAAGCGTTCGGCGTCCGTCTCGGAACGCGCGAGGACGCGGGTGACGGGCTTCAGGAGCGGCGCAACGAGCCCCCGGATCCGCCTGTACCGCGCGAACGACCGCTCGGAGAGACGGGCGTTGATCACGGCGACGGGGGTCTGGAGCCTCCCGGCGCGAGCGATCATCTCCGGCCACAGCTCCGTCTCGACGAGGACGAAGAGGCGCGGCTGGATCCGTTCGAAGGCGCGCCGCACCGGACCGGGGAGATCGACGGGACACGGGTAGACCGGGATCTTCGAGGCGAGTGTGCGCCGGGCCAGCGACAGCCCGGTTGCCGTCGTGGCCGTCAGTACCAGGGGGAGCGGGCTTCCGCGACGCTCCAGCTCCGCGATGACGCGCCGGGCCACCTCGACCTCTCCGACCGAGACCGCCTGGATCCAGACACTGCCGGGCGCGGCCGGCTCACGTCCGCTCCAGAACCGTTCGCGCCAGGGGGGGCGGGTCTTTCCGGTCGCACGGTCCTTGAGCCACAAGGCCGGGATTGCCAGCGGCAAACCGGCCGTCAACAACCCCCGGTACACCCACAACCAGAACGAGCCTCTCCCCATCGCGCCAAGGATACACGACGTATATCCTCCATGCCCCTGGAGCAGCACCGTGTCTACGGACGAACACGGGGGGATGGCCTCGGCACGACGTTCGATGACAGTGATATACACGAGATTCTCGATTGACCGGTATTGGTGTTCGTCGCGAGACCGAGGAAACGTCCGGGAGGCCCTGCTTGCAGCAGGTCCGCGGTCAGCGCCCGGGAGGCCCGGCCTTTGGCCGGCCCGCGGTCTTGATCCCGAGCCGTTCTGCAC
>JAADFN010000094.1 GCA_013152895.1 Acidobacteriota bacterium
AAACAGCGCCCCGAGGCCTGCAAGGAGGGCCCCCGCCGTGATGGCCCAGCCCAGCTCGCCCCAGCCAACGATGTCACCGAGGGACGGCCCCGTGCTCTCGCCGGGAAACGCCGGCACCGTCACGGACGGCGGTGCCTCGAGCAGGAGGTCCCGGGTCAGCCGTACCGTGTCAACGGCCGCCCCGGACCAGGTCTTCCGGCAGGCCGGGCAGCTCTCGATATGGGCGGCCACGTCCCCGGGAACGGGCGTCTCCCCCAGCAATGCGTGCCGGCAATCCTCGTCGTAGAGACGGAGCTCGAGCTCGTGACAGTTCATGATCGACCCTCCAGACGGCGCCGCAGCTCCCTGCGGCCCCGGTGCAGATGTGACTTGACCGTGTTGACCGGCATCCCCAGCTCCTCGGCGATCTCACGGACCGGGGTCTCGTAGAGGTAGTAGGCCACCAGGATGCCCCGCGCGGGCTCGGCCAGGGCGGCGAGGGCATGACGGGTTCGTGCAGCATCCGCCGCGGCGGCCGCAGCGGCCTCGGGATTCTCCCCGGGCGATGGATCCGCGGCCGCCAGGGCATCTCCCGACGGAACGAGCCTCCGTTGCGGGGAGCGGAAATGGTCCGCGAGCCGCCGGCGGGTCAGCCGGTAGAGCCACGTGGCGAGTGAGCACCCCGCGTAGGAGCCCAGGCTGCGGTACGCCGAGACCAGGACCTCCTGGCAGACGTCCTCGGCATCGGCAGGCCGAAGACCGGCGAAACGGCAGTGGGAGTAGATCCGGGCACCGAAACGGCCGACCAGCTCCGACCACGCCGCCTCGTCGCCCAGAACGCAGCGGCTGGCCAGCGCCCGGTCTTCGGCCCACGGGTCGCCGCCCGCCAGACTCATCGCGGATCGCCGGACCCACGTTTCTGAGCTTCGTCCCCATCGGAGGCCCACCTCCTGGCGAGCTCCAGATCTCTCGCCCTGGCCTCCTCCCACTCTTTCCGGCCATGAATCCTCCAGTAGATCAGGTGTGCCACGCCGACCAGGATGACCGCGAGCCCCCAGCCCCAGAGCCGGCTCTCCGGGAAAGAGATCGCCAGGGCTACCGCCAGTCCGGCGCCAACGCCACCGCCAATGATCCCCGCCCTGAGGGAGTTCCGCGGACGGGGCCGGCGGCTGTCCAGGAAGGCCTCGGGCGGTAACGGTACGCCGCGTTCCATGGCGGCCATCCTCACGCTATTCAGCGCGGCACGCCGCCTCGCCGCCGCCCGGAAGGCCAGCCAGATCAGAAATGCCATGAAGGCCAACGCCCCCACCGGGAGCACCAGCAGACCAATGAGCTCTGGGAAACGGAATATCATCGTGGCCTCCTCTGGCGGCGTCGGTCCACCTCCGCCCAAATGGCGACGGCCACGACCGTCAGAACGGCGAGCGGCACGAGCACCATGGTCGTGAAACTCAGCATCGTGATGGGATGCATGTCTTCCTCCTTCCGGTGTTTCGGGTGTTGCTCACCCGTTCTCGATCCCTTGATCGTTCCAAAAGGAAGGTTGGTTGCACACCGGAGGAGGCGGGCCCCGTGCCCGGCCTCAGCTCCCACCCTTGAGGCGGGTCAGCGCGGCATGGAGGGCGGCCCTGGCCTGAGGGTGCCGCCACGGGTGGAGGAAGCTCATCGCCGCGCCAGCCATGTGGGTAAAGGCAAAGGCGCCAGGTCCGGTGATTGACGTCACGTTCCTACCCCAACGATGCATGAGCTCATGATACCTGATGTTCAATCCCTGCCGGGATTCCACGTTTCCCGATTTGGGTGGTGGGTGGTAGCGAGAAAGCATGGGAAGCAAGCCGACGATACTGGTGCCTGAAGCGGCGTACAACGTGTGCCGCGGGTCTTCAGCGGAAAGAACCTTCAACATGAGCCCGGCATTGATGCTGCGCGTTTCTTGATGTGACTCGAAGGGGATCGGTGGATGGGTGTATTCTTGAAACTACGAATCGGTTGCCCGGCCAGTCAAGATCGCATTGTGAGCGCCAGCGTTAAGGGGAGTCAAACATGAAGATCGCGGACTGCCTGCCCGTCATGACCCAGCTGTACCTTTCTAGGATCGTTGACAGCATCCTCAAGGACGACGTGCCAAGGGGCGACGAAGCTCGGCTCAGGGAACAGATTCGACAGAACAGCAAGGAGCTCGTAAGCACGTCGCGGATCGGCGACGTGCTCCGCTTGGAGTTACTTGATCACGGCGAGAGAATCCTCATCGAGGCAATCCTCAACTCTCTCCTGGTCCTGCCAGATATGGCAGCCGGGGAAGACGGCCTTTTCGAGGCCGTGAGGGAGTTCGAAACGCACGTCATCGCGGAGGCCGAGTCAGAGGATGCCTTCGGCTTCAGCGACTCGCGTTCGATCGACATATACACTGAGGTGCTCAAGGTCGCACTGGATGATAAGAAGATCTCAAGAGACGAGGCTGCGCTTCTCGAGCGCCTGCGGCGGAAGATCGGCGTCAGCCGCCATGAGCACCGTCTGCTGGAGGCCAAGCTCGGCGCCTTCCCCAAGGCTGGGAATGAGCTCCATTCGCTCGGAGAGTTTCGAGAGGCGCTGAAGCAACTCCAAGGGATGGGTGTCGTCCTGTTCTGTAACCGCGCCAAGGGGGGTGCGAAGGCAGTTCTACCCGAGGAGATCGCACCCGCTGTGAAGGAGATTCTCGGCTTCGAGATGGGTCCGGAGGCGCAGGCGCTGCTTCACGAATCGCTGAACGCGGGGCAGCTCTACCGTGCACTTCAGGCGCAAGGATTGCCCGTCTCCGGAAGCAAGCAAAAGCGATCGGAGCGCCTGGCGAAGGCAGGTGTAAAACCCTCGGAGATTCTTGGCTGCCTCAAGATTGACGAGCTCACAGACCTGTGTCGTCACCTTCCCGGGCTGGCGGTGTCCGGTTCGAAGGCCGGGAAAGTGGCACGGATCATTGGCTACTTCGATTCGCTGATCACCAAGGAGCCCGAGCAGTCGAACGACCCGCGCGCGGTCTACTACCAGTACCTGGAGGAATTCGCGGGGCGGGACAACAAGAACCTGTACCAGCGCAAGCTCATCCGTCACGACCGTGACATGGAATCCGGTTTCGAGGAAGGGACGAGATACCTCTTCGAGGTGAAGCTGGGGCTGGAGCTGATCGACATGAACGGCTCCGATCATGCAGACGGTGGAACCACGTTCCCCAACGGTGAGCTTCTATTGTGGGACAACAAGGGGAAGGAATCGATCTACACTTTTCCCAAGGCGCACTTCGATCAGTTCAGGAGGTACATTCGCGAGTCAACGAGGCGCGTCAACGTGTTCCTGGTGGTTGTGCCGGCATATTCCCCCGAGGCTCGCCTCCAGGCGATACGTCTCAAACACGCGACACCCAGCGACACGGATGTTGCTCTCATCGCGGCCGAGGATCTCAAGTGGGTCGCCGAGAACTGGGAGGCGATGTCATCAACGGGCACGTTCTACCTCGAGATCTTCAATGCGACAGGCATCCTGGACCGTGCCCGCCTGGAGGAGCGGCTGGCCCTCCTCCTCACGTGAGCCCATGCGGTGCAGGTATCACATTCGAACAATGTGTGAATTCCTTGCCCTCCGACCTGCGACTCGGGCTCTTTCCCTCAACGTCGCGCCGAGCGCCTCCGCGGTGCGCTCGAAGCCGTCGTCATTGTTGATTGTGATACCGGGCACGCATCAGAGTAATCATCGAGTCACCGCTGGCATAACCCTGCCGCTGGACCTCCTGACGCTCCGGTTAGGACCCCCTTGGAGCTGGAGCAAGTAGGGTTTTCCTCGCGCCAACGTGATCTCGAGATGCAACGAGCTCCTCACGACCCGGGCGGTGTAAATCTCGCCGCTGTTGATTTCCAGGAGCGTGATTGGGCCATCGGGCAAGTCCCAGCCCTTGATGCTGAGCTCCAACGTACCCGTGAAACGGGTGGAGCGGGAGAGGATGAAGATATAGGGTTTGTTCCCCCAGATCTGCAAATCATGGCCGGAGTAACGGTGGCGAGTCAGGCCATGCGAGTCGTAATAGGCTCGCAAGGCGTCCAGGTAGGTCGTATCGGTGTAGCCACCTGCGGCGTACTTTCGACCTTTCTCGGGGTCACCCCTCCACACGACCCCGCCTCGTGCCTGGAAGTCGGCGATGATGGCCTTGAGCTTTGCAGGGGCCAGAAGATCATAGGCCCGGGGGATCATCAGGCCGACCGCCTTGTACCGGTCGAGAACGGCCGGCTCTTCCATGATCTCGTCGGCGCTGAGTGTGTCAAAGGGCAAGCCGGCGTCCAAGAAAGCCTGCACCTGCGAGGTCGCGGACACCAGGCTGAGCGTGTCGTCCGCGTAGTACTTGCTGGTCTCGAAGCCAAGGTCGACGAACGCCAAGTCGGCACGGCTGATCCGTTCCACCAACGGACGGTTGGCCAGCTTCAACGTGGACACCAGCTCCGCCCTCTCAGCGGACGTCCACGCACCGGAAACACCTTCTCCCTGCGGTTCTTGCCACCACAGAAGCTGAGCGCCCAGGGAGTGAAACGCCTCTGCCCAGGCGGTGATCCTGCCGGTCACGTCGGGAGCTTCGCTGTTCACGACGCGCTCGGTCTGCAACAGGAAGAGCTTGCCGTGGCGCTGTGTCGCCTGGATCATTGCCACCAGGACGAACGGAACCATGGATAGCTTCCCATTCACAACCCGGAACAGGTCCGGCGCCAGCTGTGGCCCTCCACGGATGACGTCGACGTAAGGACGCGAGATCAGGTAGGGGTAATCGCCGCCGCCGGCCTCGGCGATGAGACCGTTGTCCCACCCGCCCCACAGCGGGCTATTGCCCGTCCAGGCAACGAGCACATGATCGGGATCCAGGCTCTTTATCAGCATCCCGAAATGGTCCAGGGCCTCCCGTTTCTTTTGGATGCGAAAGTGCGACCAGGCCATCCAGTCCGGACGCGTGTCCGGCCCCGGCTGGCTGTACTCCTCGAGCGGGATGGGCGGGTCGCGTCCGAACAGGCGCCGGGTGTAACTCGAGTAATCGGCAAAGCCGGCGATTCCGTACGTGTTGCCGCCCGGGTAGTTGTACTCGCCGGTTGTGAAAACACACAGGTCATAGCCGAAGAGTGCCGGGTGTGTCTTGTAACGGTTGATGGCAGCCGTGAAGAATGCATCAGCTTCTTTCCAGTACGCCGGATGGTAGAAGATGGGGAGCGAGCCATAGCCGGAGATGGCGAGCCGGCCGCTGATGGGATGCTGCGCCGGGTTGGGGTCATAGGTCACGAAGACGGCGTCCGGGTACAGGTCGTCGGCGAACCAGGGCGGAGCAACGCCGGCCTCGATGGTGAGCAAGACGTACAGGCCGTACGACGCGGCAGAGTCCATCAGGGAGTCGATCCGCGTCCAGTCGTAGACGCCGCGGGTCGATTCAATAAGACGCCACTGGACCATGATCTCCACGGCGTTGAAGCCGTGGGCAGCCGCCCATGACATTCGGGCCTTGACCGTGGCGTCGTCCTGGCTGCCCAGGTGCAACCCGGCGGTCCACACCTTGAGGACGAACGGCCGGCCGTTGGCGAGAAGAACGGGTACGCCGTTGATCCGACGCACCACAGTCGAAACAGGAGACGTTCTCGAAGGACTTGGCTGGCTTGCCGGCTCAGCCGCCAGCAGCAGTGGGTAGACGACGAGCGCAAGGCACAGGACGCCAACTTTCGGCTTGCCCATGGATGTTTTCCTCCATCAGCCCAGAGCGCTGCGACAATCACACCCCAATCACGGCTTACTTCCAGTCTACCGCGGCTCCACGCCGCTCGCCATAAGCCACTGTAAGGCAAAGAATCCACCCCCTCAGGGGGTGTTGGATTCTTTGCCGGAGAACGTTATCCCGCGACCACAAACGTACGTTTGAACGGGAACACCGTCTTTCCTCCCCGTGAGGGGTACGCCTCTCTGAGCCGGGCCCCGTATGCAGCGAGAAACTCCTCGCACTCGTCCTCCGACAGTCTCTCGAGGATCGGCCGCAGGGTCGTGCCGCGGACCCACTCGAGGACCGCGTCCTCGCCTTCCAGCACGTGGAGGTACGTTGTCTGCCACACGTCGACGTGAAGCCCGCGGCTGCCGAGCTCGTCGAGATACCACCGTGGTTCACGGGTACCGGTCCGCGGAAAACCGTCGAGCTGGCCACGCCAACGCGGGCTCGAGCAGAGATCGCGGAGGATGGTGTGGGAGGGCTCCGTGTGGTTGGCCGGGACCTGGAAAGCGAGCACACCGTCAACGGCTAACTGTGGCAGTAAGTGATCGAAGAGCGTGCGGTGGTCATCTATCCAGTGGAAGCACGCATTCGCCACGATGAGGTCCACCGGCCGCGGTGCGCTCCAGGTACGGGCATCTCCTATTTCGAAGGAGAGGTGACCGTCGACCTGCCGGTGTCGTGCCCGGTCGATCATCTCCTCCGATGTGTCGACTCCGAAAACCGTCGCGCGGGGCCAGCGCTCACACAGGGAGGCGGTGAGCCCACCGGGCCCGCAGCCGAGATCGACCACGACGTCCGGCGTGAGATGACCGACCGCGGCGACCAGGTGCCAAAACGGCAGGGCGCGTTGATCGGAGTAGAGGAGATACCGTTCGGGGTCCCAACTCATCGCTACAAGCATACTCGCAACCGGTGGCACCAGGATGAGCCATCGTCTCACCCGAGGGCGCGACGAGACGCCGGGTGAGCAGCATGGCAGGGCGAGGGCCGTGCTCTCCGGCCCATGGTGGCCCGGGGCGTCGTCGTTTCGCGGCTACGGCGGGCGGCTGTGATCCTCGGCAAACGGGTTCGCACCGGGCTTCTACGTCAACCCCGGGGGCTTGTGAGTCGTCATGATGGCATGAGACGCCGGTGATGCTCTACCCTGGTCAGGATCGAGCGGCGTGGAAGCGAGGTGTGGCATGAACGTGAGGGCGTGTCTTGGATGGTTGTTGGCCTCGGCCGTT
>JAADFN010000095.1 GCA_013152895.1 Acidobacteriota bacterium
CCCGCGGGCTTCGGATCCTCGCCTTCGGTCTCGTTGCCGGCGGCGCTGCATGGGCCCTCTTCTGGTCGTTATGGCTTGCGGCCCAGCACCGCGCGGGCCAGGTGGACGTCGCTGCGGCCCTTCTCGGCTTTCTCCTCTTCGCCTTGCTTCCCACCCTCGCCGCGTGGATCGGCGGCGGTATCGTTCTTGCCCGCGCTCACCGGCGCGCTCGGGAAGAGGGCGACGCCGACCTGGAATCGCGCGTCGCCGAAGCCGTCCGGACGCGCGGCATCGTTCGCGTCAGCGAGCTCGCCCGCGAATGGCAGATCCCCGAAACGGCGGTCCGTAACGCCATCGAACGGCTCGTCGGGCTCAACCTGTTTCACGGCCAGGTCGACTGGAAACGCGGCGAGCTGACCGCCCCCTACGCTCGCCTCGACGAGAGCTGCTCTGCGGTGGCCCACTCGACCCCGCCGGGAAAGGCCTCCTCGTCTGCCGTTACTGCGGATCCCGCTTTTCACAAAAGAGCACGGACGACGGCGCGGCCCATGAGAAGCCGGACGAATAGGCGACACAAGGCGGGAAACCACAACGCTCGCGGTCCCCGTCCTCCAACCCTGACCACCCGCGTTTCTCTGCGTTCTCAGCGAGAACCGTTCCAGGTCGTGCACCGTGGCGACCCGGCGCTGCATTCCCCCTCGTGGCGCCAATTCGCGGGAATCCGTGCGATCCGCGGCTTCCGTTTCCTTGGCCGATCCTTCATCCCGCACAGCAGGAGAGCTTGCTGACGTCCCTGGTGAAGGTCTGCGCCGCCAGCTTGAGGCCCTCGACCATCGTGAGGTAGGGAAAGAGCTGGTTGGCCAAGCGGTCCACGGTCATTCCCGCCGAGATGGCCAGGGCCGCGGACTGGATGATCTCGCCGCCCTCGGCGGCCAGGATCTGAACGCCGAGGAGACGTCCAGTTGTCCGCTCTGCGACGAGCTTAATGAAGCCGCGGGTTTCGAAGTTTGCGAGCGCCCGGGGAACGGCCTCCAGGGGGAGGCTCCGCGAGTCGGCGTCGATTCCCGCAGCCCGGGCGGCCCGCTCGTCGAGCCCGACGACGGCGGCCTGGGGATCGGTAAAGACGACCTCTGGTACCACGGAGAGATCGATTCCGGCGTCACCGCCGGTCATGTTGACGGCCGCCCGGGTTCCCGCCGCCGCGGCCACGTAGACGAACTGTGGCAGGGCCGTGCAGTCGCCGGCGGCGTAGACACCGGGCGCCGAGGTCTCCAGCCGGTCGTTGACCGTGACGGCGCCTCGCTCATCCACCGCCACCCCGGCGGTATCCAGGCCGAGCGCACCCGTGTTCGGTCGCCGGCCCACGGCCACAAGGAGGCGGTCGGCAGTGATCATCTCGGAGCCGGCCATGATCCGGAAGCCACCGGCGTCGTGGCCGACCCGGTCGGGAACGGTATGCGTGATCACCCGGATCCCCTCCGCCTCGAACGCCTCCTGCAGGCCCTGTCCCAGCTGCGGGTCGAGGCGAGAGAGCAGCGTCGAGCGGGCCAGGATGGTCACCTCCGAGCCCAGGCGGTGAAACGCCTGCGCGAGCTCGGCGGCGACAAATGATCCGCCCAGGACCGCCAGGTGCTTTGGAGTCTCCCCGGATGCGAGCGCCTCGGTCGAAGTCCAGAACGGCGTGCCCTCGAGCCCGGGAATGGGCGGTACAAAGGGCGCTGCACCGGTGGCGATCAGGATCCTGTCCGGGTGCAGCTCGAGCGGCGGGCTGTCCGGCCGTTCGACGAGAAGCGTCTGCGCACTCGCGAACCGCGCAAAGCCGCGGACCAGCTCGATGGCGGGGTTGCCGGCGATGATGTCCTCGTACTTGGTTCGCCGCAGCTCGGCCACCCGCCCCGCCTGCTGGGCGGCCAGGGCAGCCCGGTCGATCGCCGGTTCGTTGCGGGAAATGCCCGCGAACGGGTGGTGCGCGACCGTGTGAGCCACGTGGGCCGCGCGGAGCAGGATCTTCGACGGCACGCACCCGATATTTACGCAGGTGCCGCCGACGGTTCCCGCCTCGATCATGGTCACCCGGGCCCCTTCTTCCGCGGCACGGATCGCGCAGGCGAACGCCGCCGAGCCGGAACCGATGATCGCCACGTGGAGCAATCCCCCACTTCCGCCTCGCATGGATTTCGCCCCGGGAGGAGCAGGCGCCGTGTCGATGACGGCTGCCCGGTAGCCGGCCTTCTTCACCGCGGCGGCCAGCCGTTTCGCCTCCACGTTCTCCGGCGCTTCGACGACGGCGGTGGCGTCTGAGAAGCTGACCGTCGCCTTCACTCCTGGAAGCTCCTCCAGAGCGCGGGCGACGCTGACCGCGCACTGGTCGCACGTCATCCCGGAAATCTTGAGCTTGATGGTCTTTGACATCACGGTCTCTCTTTCGTTCCGGCGTGTGCTCCGGTGTCGCCGGCAGCCGCCACCTCACCCACGACCCGGTACCCGGCCCTCTCGATCGCCATTTCGATCTCCTCTTCGGAAACCTTCTTCGGGTCGTACGCCACGGTGGCTTGCCCTTTCGTGTAGCTCGCCTCGGCCTTGGTCACGCCACGGAGCTTCTTCACGCTACCCCGGATCGCCGCCTCGCAACCGGAACATGTCATCCCGCTCACCGCAAAGGTCTTGGTCACCGTCGCCGCCTCCGCAGCCCGGGAAGCGGTCGTCGTTTGAACCGGAACCTTCCCGGCCCCGCCGCCCCCGCAGCCCGACAGCAACAGGGCCCCGCCCAGCGCAGCGGCGGGAAACACAACCCACAGGTTTCTCGTCGTCATGAGATCCTCCCTCGTCAAAAGAGATACACGGCGTAGTACGGGAATCCCAGGGTGAGCACGGAGATCACGGTCACGACCCAGAGCAGGATCCGCTGGCGCCCGCGGTTTGCGGGAACGGCGCACGCCTCCCCCGGCCTGCACGTGGGCTTGCGGTAGGCCTGGTAAAAGCCGAACCCCAGAAACGCCGCCGTCAGCACGATGAACAGGGGTCTGAACGGCTCGAGCCTGGCGGCCAGGGCCACCGAGCCGATCCCGAAAAAGCCCATCACCATCGGGAGCACACAGCAGGCAGACCCTCCGATGGCCGTCAGTACCGCGCCGATTCCCAACGTTCCAACTTTTGCATCCGTCGCCATCTCTCGCCTCCCCGGGAGCCGTACGAGGGCCTCTTCACCCATATCCCCATCCCCTGGACGATGATATGCCGGTAATCTAGCTCGAGTTACACATGAGCAGAATCGAGCCAATAGCCCACCATGCGTGATCGATGATAGAAGGATGATGAATGTTTTACAAGCTTGAGGAAGTCGATCACCGAGAATCTCTTGCTATCCCCGTCCCGGGGATCTATCATGGAAAGGAATGGAGGCTTCAATGGCCAAACCCGCCCGGACCACAGACCCAACGTACCTCGACGAGGACTCCGCCAAAGCCCTGGTCAACCGTCTCGCCCGTATGGAGGGTCACATCCGCTCCATCCGCCGCATGGTCGATGAGCATCGCTGCGCCGATGAAATACTCCTTCAGGTTGCGGCGGTTCGCGCGGCCCTCAACGCTTTTGCCGCGGTCCTCCTCGAACACGAGCTCCTGTCCTGCGTCACCACGTGTATGCCCGGTGAACGCGAGGACCGCCTCGCCCGCGTCAGCAAGGCACTGGCCGCTCTCCTCAAACGCTCATGAGCTTCTCGTCCGGATGATTCACAACCGGCCTGCCGCACGCCGCGACCTGGGCGCCGGGGTCGTGAACGCTCCGGACGTTCAATCTGCTACCATGCATCCCGCCTTGAGCGAACGCCGAGGAGGATGGCATGCATATTTGTGTCGTTGGAACTGGATACGTGGGTCTGGTGACGGGCTCGTGCCTCGCCGATTTCGGGATGGACGTGACCTGCGTGGACAAGGATGCCGCGAAGATCGAGATGCTCCAGCGGGGGGAGATCCCGATCTACGAGCCCGGTCTCGATGCGCTCGTGGCAAAGAACACGTCGGCAGGCCGCCTGCACTTCACGACCGATCTCCCATCTGCCGTACGCCAGGCGCTGGCGATCTTCATCGCCGTTGGCACACCACCGAAAGAGGATGGCTCTGCGGACCTGTCGTACGTCGTCGAGGTCGCACGGGCCATCGCCGAGCACATGAACGGCTACAAGGTCGTCGTGACCAAGTCGACGGTTCCCACCGGGACCGGCCAGTTGATCGAAAAGATCCTCGGAGAGGCGACGCAGGGCGAGCACGCGTTCTCGGTCGTTTCCAACCCCGAGTTTCTTCGCGAGGGGTCGGCGATCGCCGATTTCATGCGGCCGGATCGCGTCGTCATCGGCGCGCGGGACGCCCAGGCGATCGCGATCATGAAGGACATCTACTCCCCTCTCTATCTGATCGAAACGCCGTTCGTCATCACGAACGTCGAGAGCGCCGAGCTGATCAAGTACGCCTCGAACGCCTTTCTCGCCACGAAGATCACGTTCATCAACGAGGTCGCGGACCTGTGCGAGCGTCTCGGCGCGAACGTCCATCACGTCGCGAAGGGCATGGGGCTGGACCGCCGTATCGGCCCGAAGTTCCTGCACCCGGGGCCGGGTTACGGCGGTTCATGCTTCCCCAAGGACACACAGGCATTGGCAGACATCGCGCGGCGGGCGGAGCAGCCGTTCGAGATCGTCGAAACCGTGATTCGTGTCAACGAACGGATCAAGGCCCGCTCCGTCGAGAAGGTCAAAACGGCGCTCGGCGGCGATGTGCGAGGCAAGACGATCGGGATCCTCGGGCTCGCCTTCAAACCGGAGACCGATGACATGCGCGACTCGCCGGCGATTCCGCTGGTGACGGCGTTGGTCGAACAGGGCGCTCGCGTCCGAGCGTTCGATCCGGCTGCCATGGACAACGCGCGTTTGCTCCTCCCCCAGCAAGTCGAATACGCCGAGAACGCCTACGAGGCCGCAACCGGCGCGGATGCCATCGTCATCGTGACCGAGTGGAACCAGTTTCGCTCTCTCAACCTGGTCCGTATCCTCGAGCTGGTCAAGAATCCCATCGTGATCGACCTGCGCAACGTGTACGATCCTGGCAAGATGCAGGAGGCCGGCTTTACCTACGACAGCGTCGGCCGGGCTGCCCAGGACCTACCTCAGGAATAGCCGTGGCTGTGGAAGAACCCGTCCGGCTCGATGTCTGGCTGGACGTGGCATGTCTCTTCAAGACACGATCGCAGGCGCAGGATGCCTGCAAGGGCGGCAAAGTCGAGGTCAACGGTGGCAGGGCCAAGCCGCAACGCAAGGTTCGCCCGGGCGACAAGATCCGGATCACCATGCCCGGGGGGTGGCGGCGGATCGTTGTCGTCACGGGTCTCGCAGCCACGCACATCCCCAAGGCCGAGGCGAGGCTGCTCTACGAGGACCATACGCCGAAGCCGACCGCCGAGGAGCTCGAGCTCCG
>JAADFN010000096.1 GCA_013152895.1 Acidobacteriota bacterium
CCCGGGGGGATTCGCTGTGGATTGGATCGAACAGCTCGCGGCAGAGGGCATCACCGCGGGGTGCGGCAACGGGAAATACTGTCCCGATGGGGAGGTCAGCCGGGAGCAGATGGCGGTCTTCTTGCTCAAGGCGGAGCACGGTTCGAGTTACACGCCGCCGGCGTGTACCGGGCGGTTTTCCGACGTGGCGTGTCCCGGGGGCTTCGCGGTCGACTGGATCGAACAGCTTGCCTCGGAGGGCATCACCGCGGGGTGCGGCAACGGCAAGTTCTGCCCGAAACAGGAGGTGCAGCGCTCCCAGATGGCGGTCTTCCTGTCGAAGACCTTCAACCTTCCGTAGCGCGCATATCTCACACAATTCCCGGTGCGACCGTGGGTGTCACAGAACCGCTTATTCTGTCACCCTGCGCCGCCGATCGACACCTCCTCCCGCCCAGGTTCTGTGCCACGGGCCTGTGACCCTCCGCTCGGGATGACAGGAGGGGGTGGCAGCAGATGAGTGGCTTCTCCTCCCCGCACTCCTGGTGCTCTCCTCGGCGAGCATTCGATCAGTCCGCGACTCCGTACTCGTCCCTGGATAGCATCCGATCGATCCGCACGCTTGAAGAACCCGGGCGGTGTGGGTGAGCATACCCGCGGTATGATGCTCGTGGGGAGAGAAGTGGAAACGTTCTTTACGACGTTGGGCGCGCCCGTGGGCGATCTTGTGGTCGTGGTCGATCGATCCGGGGCTCTGGTCCGGATCCGGTTGGGCGCCGGTAACGCTCGGCGTATCGATGGACCGGAAAACGATGAGCCGGTGCGGGATCCCGGGCGGTGCGCCCATGTGACCGACCAGCTCGAAGCGTACTTCGCCGGACGGCGGCGACGGTTCGAGCTGGAGGTTGCGCTCATGGGAACGCCGTTCCAGCTCCGTATCTGGCAGGAGCTCCAGGCGATTCCGTACGGCACCACGATCAGTTACGGGGAGCTGGCGCGACGCGCCGGTCATCCACGTGCGGCACGACCCGCGGGGTCTGCAAACGCCAGGAACCCGATTCCAATCGTCATCCCGTGTCACCGGGTCATCGCGGCGGACGGGTCTTTAGGGGGCTACAGCGCCGGTGTTGACATCAAGGCTGCCCTGCTTCGCATGGAAGGCGCCCTCTGATGCGTCACGCCGCCCACCCGCATACCCGGCGCCCCCGGCGTCCGGGCGTCCGGGCGTCGCGAAAGACTGCCCCGTCTGCCGCGCCGTGATCGATATCGCCAACATTGGGCGATTCTGCAGCGCCGTTCCGTCAAGTTGTAGATGCGAGAAGCCGTTTCCCGGCGTAAAAGTCGCAGACGCGCTACGATGGCGGTTGGAGGTACCGCTGAGATGAAAACCCTCCGGAAAACAAAGATCGTCTGCACGCTCGGGCCTGCGACCAACTCCGCCCCGGCGATCGAGGCCCTGATCACGGCCGGGATGGACGTCGTCCGCCTCAACTTTTCACACGGCACTCGCGAAGAGCACCGGGCCACCATCCGTCTCGTCCGGCAGATCGCTCACAAGCTCGGACGGCAGGTCGCGATCCTGCAGGATCTTTGCGGACCGAAGATCCGGCTCGGCGTCCTCCCCGATGCGGGCGTCACGATCCACCGGGGAGACACGGTGACGTTGACGGGAGCGCCGGCGCCTGGCGGGGATGCGCTCCCCGTGTCGTATCCATACCTCGCCGAAGACGTGCACCCGGGCGATCCTATCCTGCTTGCCGATGGTCTGGTCGCGCTGACCGTCACCGGCATGGAGGGGAACCTCGTCCGATGCCGGGTCGAGATGGGTGGCACGCTGAGCTCGCACAAGGGCGTCAACCTGCCCGGTTCCAACCTGCGCATCCCGGCCGTGACCGACAAGGATCGCCTCGATCTCGCAATCGGCCTTGAAGAAGGCGTCGATTTCGTCGCGCTCTCGTTCGTCCGGACGGAAGAGGATCTTGATCCCGCGCTGAAGATCCTCGATACGGTGTCGCACCGCCCCATGGTGATCGCGAAGATCGAGAAACCTGAAGCGGTGCACCGGCTGGACGCCATCCTCGCGCGCGTCGACGGTGTGATGGTCGCCCGCGGCGACCTTGGCGTCGAGTTGCCCGTCGAGCAGGTTCCCCTCATCCAGAAGAAGATCATCCGCGCAGCGGTCCTTGCGGCCAAACCGGTGATTACGGCAACGCAGATGCTCCGCTCGATGGTCTCGAGCCCCCGGCCAACCCGGGCCGAGGCCAGCGATGTCGCCAACGCCATCCTCGACGGAACCGACGCCGTCATGCTCTCCGAAGAATCCGCCGTCGGGCAGTTCCCCGTCGAAGCTGTCGCAACCCTCGACCGGATCGCCCGCGCCGTGGAGCCGGCGATCGACGTCGAGCGATTCCTGATCCGTCATCCCGGACAATCACTCCGCGAAGTTCCCGAGGCGATCGGTCATGCGGCCTGCTGGCTGGCCCGGGATGTCGGCGCCACCACGATCGTGGCATCGACCGCATCCGGGGCGACCGCGCGTCTCGTCGCCCGTTTCCGGCCCGCGGTTCCCGTCATCGGCCTGACCCCGGACGAGCACGTCGAGCGTCAGCTCTGCCTGAGCTGGGGCGTGATCCCGGCCCGGTGCCCACAGTACGATACCGCTGACGCGATGATCGACGTCGCACGCACATGGCTCCTCGACAACCGCATGGCACGGCGTGGTGACACGTTCATCCTGACCGCCGGTCTTCCCGTCAACGTTCGTGGCACAACGAACATGGTCAAGGCCGTCACGATCGAACCGGAAAAATGAGAGCCGGGGAATCCCGGCACGCGCATCCCCGCATACGTCAGATCATCGTTGGATGAGCTCAGCCCTGCTGGTGCTCGATCTCTCCCGTCATCGGGACGAACCTCACCGGAACAACCGACTTCTGGGTGAACCCCGTCGGGGTTCGCGTGATGACCTTGAGCTCCTGGTAGAAGGCCCCGACCGGGATGACCATGTGCCCGCCAACCTTGAGCTGTGCGAGAAGGGGGGCCGGGATTTTTTCCGGCGCCGCCGTCACGATGATGCCATCGAAAGGCGCCTCGTCCGGCCACCCCCCGTACCCATCCCCGCACCGGACGTGGACGCGCGTGTAGCCGAGGCGTTCGAGCCGCTTCGCCGCTTCATGGCAGAGGGTTGGACGAATCTCGATGGTGTAGACGTTGACCCCCATCGCTCCAAGAACCGCGCCCTGGTACCCGGATCCTGTCCCGATCTCCAGCACCTTGTCCCCCGGCCCCACCTCGAGCAGCTCCGTCATCAACGCGACGATGTAGGGCTGGGAGATCGTCTGGCCGTCCCCGATCGGAAGTGGCCGGTCCGCGTACGCGTGATCCCGCACGGACGGCGGTACGAACTGTTCTCGCGGAACGAGCCTCATCGCAGCGAGAACCTTCGGGTCGCGAACGCCCCTCGCTTCGATCTGTTCCCTGACCATGCTGTCCCGCTGTTTGGCCCACTCCGAAGCTCGTTTCCCCGTGCCGCCCTTGCCCGACGCGCCACAAGCAACCATGCCAACCCCCAGGATGCAACCAAGAACGGAAATCCAGACGTTGCGTGTCACCCGTTCAGTCTACCCCAAGACACGCGCGTCTGCGCGGTGTCCTCTTGTGAGGACATTTCATCAGCAAGCCTCCCCTCTTTCCGGCTTTGATCCTGGCACGGCCGTTGCTGTCCCCACGTATGACGGCCGGAAAGGCCGGGGAGGACACCATGAAACGCCGCCTCATCGTCACATTCGTATTCCTGATCACAGCCAGCGTGTTCGTGGCGCGCCCGGCCGACGCCGGGGTCGGATTCGGGATCAGCATCGGAGGGTCCCACTTTGCCCTCTCGTTTGGATACTCGGACTTCGACTACCCGGTGTACGGCCCCGGCTGGGCGTCCTCGAGCTGGACGATCGACCTCGATACCGCGCTCGACGGCTATGGAAGCTGGATCGAGGTTGACGGGCTTGGGCGCGTCTGGCACCCCTGGGTCGCGGCGGACTGGCGGCCCTACACGTACGGCCGATGGGTCTTCACCAGCCTCGGATGGACATGGGTCGCGTACGAGCCGTGGGGATACATCCCGCACCACTACGGTTCATGGGCCATGACGCCGTTCGGCTGGGTGTGGACGCCCGGTTACACCTACTATCCAGCCCACGTGACGTGGCTGTCGGTCGGCGCTTCGATCGGCTGGTACGCGACACCCCCGTACGGGTGGAGCGACAGGTACCGCGCCTACCGGCACGGATATCGCCGCGGCTTCGATCGCGGGTACGCCAGGGGCTACCGCAACGGATGGGAGGACGCGAGATACGCCAACTTCATCGATGCACGCCGCTTCACGGCCGAGAACCTCGCACGGTACGTCCGCCCCGGCGACCGGTACGCCCCCGTGGTCCGCAACGAGATCCGCGTTCTGCGAGCCGGTCCCGAGCGGACCCGCATCGAACGGGCGGCGGGCCGGCCGATTCCCAGGGTCCGCATCGCCGAGCGCCGCGTGTCGATCTCCGGGAGAAGCGTCCGGGCGGTCCGCCCACTCGGTATGACCAAGAGCATTTCGCGGTATTCCAGGACCACCGTCCGAACCGCCCTGGCGCCTTCAGTGGCCCGCAGGTTGGAAACCCGAAGAGGGTCAGCAAGCGCCCGATCCATGCGCACACCTGTCCAATCACGCCGAGACCCGGCCACGATCCAGCAACGTTTCAACGCGTCCGCTCCTGCTGTGCGTTCCCGGGACGTGAACCGGACGGCCAGAGGAGCACGCACGTCCCGGTGGCCTTCAACTCGTTCCCTGCACGAACCCCGGCTCAGCCGTTCCGAAGCCTCGAACGTTCAGAGCGTCCGGAGCCGCTCATTCCAGCCAATCGGGCAGCCGGCAAGCCGCACGTCTCGGACGTTCTCACGGGGGCGCCGTGAAACGAACGTCCGCCCGCGGAGCGCGTGGACCCCAACGGTATCCCGGCGCCAGTCACAGCGAGGCCAACGCACCCAGGCCCTCTGGCAGCGCCGGTCCACGTCCGTGAACATTTCCACGACTTTCCGGAGCACGAATCGGCGAACCAGGCAACTGACACGGGAACGTTCCGCCGTCTCTCCACGGCGTTTCACGAGAAGCCGGGAGACGAGCCGTGTCACCACGAAGATCACGCAACCGGTACGCCGGACACGTTCGTACCGCGCTGATCGCCGTTTCGCACCATCGTCACGGCTCTCACGTGCGGCACGAAACACCCGTGCGAGACGCGTGGTCCGGCCCCCTTCGTCCAGCCGCCGCGCGCCCTCTCGCCGCCGGTGAGCACGCGGCTGGAAAACGCGACCACGGATGGCCGGCGGGCCGGGGCTTTCCCCGGCCGCCGGTTCTCCTCCCGGCATGCCGTGTCTCGGCGCAACGCTCACCGTTGATGGCGCGTTTGGGCCCGGGAGGTCTCTGCCTGCAGCCGCCCCGCCAAACGCAGGAGAGCCGGATCGTCCGGCGAACGGTCGAGCGCCTTCGAGAGCTCGAGGGCGGCTGCCATGTAGTCGCCATGGTCCAGCAGGAAAACCACGAGCCTGGCGGCGACTCGTGGCTGTTCCGGGGCGAGCTCCACCGCACGGGTCAGGGTCAACCGGGCATCCCCGTCATCGCCGGCCCTCTGCGCGATTGCGGCGACTTGGACGAGCACCCGGACGTCCGCAGGCGCCCGGCCCCACGCGCGGTGCATGTACCGCAGCGCCGCCTCGGTGTCCCCCCGTCTCAGGGCGATGCTGGCCAGCGACAGGTATGGCCCCGGAAGGTTGGGCGCGCTCCGGACGGCCTTGTTCGCAGCCCGCATCGCGCCGGCGTCGTCCCCCTCGACCGCCAGCGCCCGTGCAAGCACGTCGTACGCCTGGGATCGAATGTTCGATGGCAGCATACGAACGATCAGACTCCGACACAGGGCGATAGCGCGTGCGGGAGCTCCGTCTTCAATAGCCCACCTGGCCTTGGCGATGACGACCCTCGGATCCCGCGCGACGGGTGCGAGCGTCGCGACGGCTTCCTCCTTCTTACCGGACCGGCGGAGCGCCTCGGCCAGCGCGAGGAGCTTCCGGGTGCGCTGCCGGGGATAAAGCTCCGCCGCACGCCGCAAACCTTCGAACCGGACCCACTGATCGTCTCCAGGAAGCACGTCAACCTTCGGCAGGGAATAACCGGGCGCGAGGCCCTCCGCCTGGGCCAGCTCTGCAAGCGCTTTGTCGTACAGGCCCATGCGAAGCAGAACCAAGGCCTTGAAGCGGTGCAGGTAGGGAGAGGTCGGGTCTCTCCGGATGGCACCGGCGATCGCGGCCAGTGCCGCGTCTTCCCGGCCCGCGGCGAGGCTCGCCCGGGAGAGGTTGAGCCAACCGATGGGATTGCCCGGAAACCAGCGACGCTGGAGGTTTCCAAGACGGGTTAGACCCGTGGCAATCTCGGGCGCCTTGGCGCCGCGCAACCAGGCACCGTTCAACTCCCGGGCGCGCCCGACCGTCCAGGGCCACGTCATCCACACGCTGGATTGCAACCGTTCGAGCCCACGCTGCGGCTCGAGCTTGAGCTCCCGTTCCAGCGGCCCCCACGCCGCCCAGCCGGCGAATGATCCAAGCCGTACGGCAAACGCCGCGGCCGCGACGGCCACGAGCATCCACCTGCCTCGTACCAACCTCACAGCTCAATCCTCCCACCACGGGGATCCACGAAGCGGACCTCCGGCTCAAGCTCGATTCCGTGAGTGTCACGGACCATCTCTCTCATCTGCCGCGCCAGCCTCAGGATATCCGATGCGCTGGCCCGAGGCGAGGTTACGATGACGTTGGCGTGTCCTTCCCACACGCGCGCGCCGCCGACCCGCAATCCCGTGCACCCGGCGGCTTGGAGGAGCTGGCCGGCGCTTTTCCCTTCCGGATTCTTGAACACCGATCCGGCCGATGGCTGGCCGGGAAGCTTGACGCGCCGCCTCGCGATGATGTCCCGCGTGCGTCCCGAGATCGAGGCCAGGTCTCCCGGCCGAAGCTCAAGCCGGGCCCTGACGACGACCTGCTCGCTCCCACCGAGGCTGGTTGTCCGGTATCCATGGCTGATCTCTCCGGCCCGCAACATCACGGGCGCTTCTCCCGGCCGGACCACCTCGACCCAATCCAGGACGTCGAAGATCTCGACCCCGTACGCGCCGGCATTCATGATGATTGCGCCACCAACCGATCCAGGAATGCCAAAAAGACCCTCGATCCCAGTCAAACCAGCGCGCGCCACACTGCGGCAGACCTGTGTCAGGTTGGCAGCCGCACCGGTCACGACTCCGTCGAAATCAACCTCCCAACGGGAGAGATCGCCGCCGAGCGTGATCACGGGAACACGCATCCCATCGTCGGGCAGCACGACGTTGCTGCCCGCACCGAGGACAAACCAGCCCTGCCCTTCTGACCGCACCAGGCCGAGAACATCGGCGGCGGCTTGGGCGGAATGGCAACGGATCACGAGGTCCGCAGGCCCACCGATACGAAGGGTCGTCCACGCCGAAAGCTCAACCCGCTCGTGAATATCGAGCTCATGGCGCGATGGCAGGTGCCTCAGAGCAGCCTTCATGCGTGCGATATCAAACATCAAAGAGACTCCTGGCACGATCCTTGCTTATGATATCAGGCGACGACAGGACGCGATCCTGACGCAAGACATACCTCCTCCTTCTTCCTCCAGCGGGCCACGTGGCCCGCTCCTTTTTTTGCCCCTCCTTACGGAGCCATCGCCCCCTGTTCATACCGTCAGCCCGAGCGCCCGGATGTGATAGAGCAACGTCTGGCGTGAGATACCAAGCTCTCGCGCCGTTGCGCTCCGGTTCCCGCCATGACGCACGAGCGCCTCCTCGAGGAAACGCCTCCGGAAGGAGGTCATCGCCTCCTCGTAGCTTCCGCTTTGAGAAACCGATTCCACGACTGGAGCTCGTATCGGAAGCTGCTCGACCCGCACGACGCCGCCCATGGCGCGAATCATGGCCACGTTCACGACGTGCCGCAGCTCCCTCACGTTCCCGGGCCAGTCGTAGCGAAGCAGCACGTCCTCCGCCTCGCGACTCCATCGAACCCGCGCCATGCCGTCACGGTCCACCGCATGGGATTCGAACAGGGCACGAAGGACGGGAATGTCCTCGCGCCGCTCCCGCAAGGGTGGAATCCGCACCACCGCTGACGAGATCCGGTAGTAAAGATCGGGCCGGAACCTGCCCTCCCGCATCCTCTTCTCCAGGTCGCGGTGGGTCGCCGTCACGATCCTGACATCGACCGCCGTTGCTCCATCTGCGCCGACCGCCCGGACCTCCCCGGATTCGAGGAAACGGAGCAACTTCGCCTGGAGCGCCAGGTCGAGATCACCGATCTCATCGAGAAAGAGCGTCCCGCCGTCGGCAGCGAGGACCAGCCCGCGCCGGCTTCGCTCGGCGCCCGTGAACGCGCCGCGAACCGAACCGAATAATTCCGCCTCGACGAGGTGCGGGGGCAACGCCGCCATGTTGACGGCGACGAAGCGTCCCCTCCGTCCGGAGAGCTTGTGGAGCGCCTGCGCAGCGACGTCCTTCCCGACCCCCGTCTCACCGAAGAAAGCAACCGGAAGCCGGGTCGGCGCCAGCTTCTGGATATCTTCCCGGAGCCGGCGAATCGCCTCGCTCTCCCCGTGCAGCCCGCTCGTGACGGCATCCACGCTCGAGCCCACCGCCGGGATTTCCACGACCAGCGGAATCAGCGCCGCCAGAAGCGCCCAGCCGTCATGCTCCCCTGGATCTCCGCCCAGCGGAACGAGCGTCAGCGCCCCCAGTGGCATCTCCTGGGAGGGCGCCCCGGTTCCGAGCTTCGCCAGGATGCGCCCGCCAAACCGCGAGCGGACTTCGAGACCGGAGACCCCGGCGCCTGTCAGAAGGGCCCGTGTCTCGTCTTCCGTCAGTCGGTCGAGGCTCGCCTCCTCGGCGACCCTCCGCAGGGCTCCCAGGAAGCCGTCGCCCTGGCGCGGGGCGCCGCGAAGCACCTCCGCCCACCCGTCGAGCCCCGCAGCCGTCAGCGCTGCAGCAGCCTCCCTCCGCCAGCCGGCCGGTACCCAGCTCTGACGTCCGGCCAGCCGCTCACAGAGCGCGACGGCAAAGGCGGACCGGACGTCGGCAGCCCCGGGGAGCTCTTCGATCGCGCCATCCTGGAGGCTTTCGAGCCGGCGGACCAGCCGCGCACACCGACTGACCCCCCAGCCGTCCTCCGATGCACCGTTGAGACCATCACGGCCACGCAAGGCGTCGAGCAGATCAAGCCACGCCTCGGCTTCCTGGCCGCCCTTGCGCAGCGCTTCGTCGGCAGCCTCGTCCAACCGCTTCAGGAGAGCCTCCACACCCCGCAGAAAGGAAATCCCCGCTTCAAGCCCCAGGCCTCCCATCTCGCCCGGTACCCGCAGGCTCTCGACGGATGCACGAAAAGCCGCCTCGTCGCCCACAGCGAGCTCCAGCCTGGCCTGTTCAACACGACGCATGGGATCGTCAGCCCCGGCCGCAGCTTCGAACCGTTCCCTCGCCCGGGCGACGTTGAGGTGATCGAGATCGGAGACCGCCAGGTTGAACAGGACGTCTCTCGTCTTGTGCATGAATCCGGCCGCCCGCAAGAGGCGGTACGCCCGGAAATGCCGCGCATCCGCCGTGCGCCAGTCACCCGTGCTGAGGGCCAGCCATCCCAGATCGAGCTGGAGCAGTCCCGCCGGTCCCGGCCTGCTCTCACACGATGCGAGCCGCCTGAAGATCCGTTCCGCCTCCCGGCCCTCCCCACGGTCCATGAGGATGATCCCCGTCCTGCGCATGAGGGCCGCCTCCAGCACCCGGTGGGTTCCGATGACCTGGCGCCGCCACCGCCGGTCCTCAAAACGTTCCGGCACTTCGCCGAGAGTTATCTCGATCTCGAACCTGCGCGCCAACGCGCCGTCGAGCTTCCCCGACGCCCGGCCAAGCACGCCGAGCCATTCTGCTTGACCGTTGCCGGAGGCCCGGCGGCACGCTTCCAGTCGCCGCAATGCGATCTCCGCAGCCACGCGCGGCGGTGCCCCCGGCGGGACGCCGGCGATCCCGGTTCCGGGCGGCCGATCGATCGCGTTGAGCCAGGCGCGCCACGGCTCGGCGTTCGGCGGCGGAAGGATGCCGATGAGCCTGCGTGCCTGCGTCAAATCGAGATCGGCCAGGCACGCCTCGATCCAGAGTGTGAGCACCACTTTCGGCAGCCCGGAGGGATCTGCGTCAGCGAGAAGATGCCTTACCTCGGCGGAACGCAAATCGTCGAGCGCTTCCCTCGCCCACCGTCCCAAACCGTCCGTCGGACCTCCGGCCAGGACCTCGTGAAGCCGCCGTGCCGGCGAACCGTCCGGCAGCAGTTGAGCCATCTTCGAGTGAAGGGGGCCGGGCCGCATCCTCACCGGCTCGGCAAGTTTCCAGGAGCCGCCGAGAGCACATGCGCCGAGCGCCTGAGCCCGCCTCGCAAAGGTGCCCGCGTCCAGCCCACTCACGCGCAACGCAAGGTCCTCGGGGACACCATCCGGGTCAAGGCTCAAAAGCTCGAGCACGCGGGCATCCGCCGCACCGGCGCGCTCCCGGGTTGGTTTTCCCGGCTCGAAAAGGACCGCTGCAGCTACGGTCAACGCGGATCGATCGCCGCTGGAAAGCGGGTTAAAACGCCGGCCCCTCCGAAGTGCCTCGGCACGGCTCCGCTCGCCGGGCAGACCCGCAAGCACGAGCTGCGTCTCGGGGTGGGACGCATCGATGAGCACGGGTTCGGGAGGCTCCCAGCCCAACGGGAACCTTCCAAAGACGGCCGCTCGTTCGAGCCGACCCGATTCGATCCACCGCTCCAACGTCAATAGATCGCGCGCACCGGGAGCGCCCACGACGATCATCGTTCCGCCAGCCGGGTCCACTCCTTCCAAGGGAACGGCCTGCCCGTCGCGGTCGACTGCGACGAAGTCCACGGGTTCCCCACCCCGTTGGAAGGAACGGACGGCAGCGGCTCCGAGCCGGTTCGCGATCCGGGCATCGGGAACCTCCCAGTACCTCACCTCTCCCGCGTCCGGCAGCGCCGGAAGCGTCAACCGCACCGCCCAGAGGCTCCGCGCCGTCGCCGCCGGCAGCGGTTTGGGCGCCTCGGCGAGCAGACGGTCGAGGAACGGCTGGTACGTCAGCCAGTCGATCCCGCCGGACGGCGCCATCAGCGCATGAGGCAACCCCGTCCGGGCAGCCACGGCGCCAACGACGGTGTCCCTCGTCTGGCGCAGGGCATCTTCCCCACCGCCGAGGCGCGCGTGAACGACGCTCAACGGAAGCGGCCACCCTCCCAAGACGATTTGAACACCGCCCGGAGTCGCGACGGCCCGGGCATGCCGGATCGCCCGGCGAGAAGGCCAGAGGTCGAGCTCCTCGAGGATCGCCGCACCCGCCAGCAGTTGTATCGCGGCGAGCACACGCCCGGTCCGGTCGAGACGCCTTGGATCCCGTCCGGATGGCCGCTCCGGCATGACCGCGCCAGTGGAGCCGTGCGCGGCCGGCAGCAACGGCGTGTCAACGAGAAGGGCGTGCACGGAGGGCATCAGCCGGGCTCCCGCAACGCCGGGCGAGCGCCGCATCGCCACGGGCGGCAGCAGCCGCCATACCCGGCACCGATCGTTGCCAGCGCCGGGCTCATCCCGTCACCTTCAGCCACTGCTCCCAGAATCCTGGAAACGATTTTGCGACGCATGCCCCATCGTCGAGCATGAGCTCGCCGGCCCGAAGGGCCGCCACCGCCATCGCCATCGCAATCCTGTGATCTCCGGCGGCCGTGACGCGGGTGCCAGAACGGCCCGGCGCAATCCCGCGCCTGACCTCGAACGTCCCATCGCTCACCTCGATCGCCGCGCCGAGCCGCTGCAGGTCGTCCGCCATGACCCCCAGCCGGTCGCTCTCCTTGTAGCGGAGATTCTCAAGCCCGGTGAGACGTGATCCCGGCGGAGCGGCCGCAGCCGCGACGGCAAGTGCGGGGAAAAGATCGGGCGTGGCACTCAGGTCGGCATCGACCGGACGGTGCAGCGGTCCGGATAGCGTCGCTTCGTTTGCGTTCCAGGCCACCCGGGCGCCGGCCCGTTCGAGGATCGCGGCCATGACGCGATCTCCTTGAGCGCTCGAGGAAGCGAGCGGGCCCACCGTCACCGTTCCTCCGGTCACGGCCGCCGCCGCGAGGAAGAACGCCGCCGCCGACCAGTCCCCTTCAACGCGATACCGGGCAGGGAGCAGGCGATCCGGCGACACGTGCCATCGAGCTCCTCCGTCGCCGCACGCGACCTCGACGCCGAACGCACGCAGGACCTCTGCCGTCAGGTCGAGGTAGGGGCGCGAGGGCAGCGCGCCCTCGATGACGATGTCGAGACCGCGGCGTGTCAGCGGCGCCATCATCATCAGTGCGCTGACGAACTGCGATGAGGCGCCCGGCGCGATCTTCACCCGGCCTCCCTCGAGCTGCCTTCCGGCGAAGGCCACGGGCAGCGTTTCCGCATCCGCGGTCTCGATCCGGGCTCCCAACGTCCGGAGCGCGCCGAGAAGAGGACCCATCGGACGTTCCCGCAACCTGCTGCTCCCATCGACGATACAGCGGCCCGGCATCGCCGAGAGCAGTGCAAGCAGGAAGCGGGATCCCGTCCCCGAATTGCCGAGATCAAGCGCAACCTGCCTGCGAGGGGCCGTTCGTGCACCGATCGTGACGGGCCGCGCGGCCGCGGATGAGCCGTGCCGTGGATCGTGCGGCGTCTCGCCAATCCGCTGTCCCCCCGCTTCGAGCACCCCGGGCCAACGCACGTCCCAGCCACACCTGGCGAGCGCAGAAGCGAGCAACACCGTATCGTCACACGCAAGCGGCGAGACGATCTCACCCCCTCCCGCCGCGGCGGCCGCGATCAGCGCCCGGTTCGTCACGCTCTTGGACGGCGGCAGGCCAATCGTGGCCCGCACGGCTGCCCGAGGACCGGGAAGGGTGGTCCACGCCGTCACGAGCGTGCTGCTTTCACACGTCGATGAATTCTGGACACGTCCCCATTTTCGGGGGTTCCGGAGGGGGTGTCAAGGTATTCTCCACCAGGCGCCACGGCCCCAACGGCTCGACCAGCACGCCGAGGCCGGTTTCAAGCCAGGCCGGAACGATCAGGGCGACGCGCCCCTCGCTGGCACAGCGCCAAGGCGAATGAAAGTGACCCCAGAACAGCACGTCCACACCATCGCGCCACGCCTTGGCGGCCTCGGCAGTCAGGGCCTCGACCGGTTTGTGATACCGGAAGCGGCGGTTCGTCCTCGCCAGCCGCGCTTCCATCTTCCGGACGATCGTGACCGCGATCCGACGCGGAAGGGCCCGCGCGGCCCTCCTGGAGACGCCACACTTCGAAATCATGCGCCAAAAGAGGTACTGGCGGTCCGCCCGGTTCACACGGTCTCCATGCGTCAGCCTGAAGCGTTTTGGCCCGGCATCGAACTCGTAGGTAAGAAACGCGCCATCGTGATGCGCGGCAAGCTCGGGCTCATCGAGAAAGAAGTCCCTGTTCCCCTCGATCAGTACGATCCGGACGCCTTGAGCCCGGACCTCGTCCCACACCGCGAGCATCGTGAAGACGTCAGCGGTCCAGAGCTTCTCGATCCCGATCAGGTACTGGAACGCGTCCCCCAGGTAGATGATCTCGCCCACGCCCGAGGCGGCCGCCCGCCGAAGCAGGCCCCCCATGTCGCCCAGGTCGCCCCGCCGCTGCCCGAGGTGCGCATCCGCGATGATCAGCCGTCGCATCGGTTCATGGTACCGCGGACGAGACGGTGGCACACGCGGTTTCCCCGCCGAGGGTGTCACACGGTGGCGTGGGGCGGTGCACCCCGCCCCGCCGCGGGTGGATGATACAGATGCTGCACCACTTCGACGGCCTTGAGCTTGACAGATTCAAACGAGCGTTTAGAATGAATATTTGAAACGAGTGTTGGAGACAGTTCCATGACTTTTCGACCAGACCACCAGCCGGAGCCGGGCGACGCGACGCGAACCAGGTTGCTCGATGCGGCCGAACGGCTCTTCGCCGAGAAGGGCTTCGAACACACGTCGGTCAGGGATATCACGGCAAACGCCGGGACCAACGTCGCCGCCGTCAACTACCATTTCGGCGGCAAAGACAACCTGTACCGGGAGGTCTTTCACAGGCGGCTGGCGGACCTGCGGGAGCGGAGGATTTCGACGCTGGCGGACCTCTTCGAATCCCCCGGAGGCACGGCAACGCTCGAAGACGTTGTCTCGACGTTCACATCGGCGTTCCTCGAGCCGTTGATGGATCACAGCGAGGGCCGGCTCCTGATCGAGCTCATCGCCCGGGAGATGGTGAGCCCACACCTGCCCCGCGTGGTCTTCTTCGAGGAGATGATCGATCCCGTGCGCGAAAGCCTCGGCCGCGCCCTGCGGTCGGTCGTACCGGGGCTGACGGAAGACCAGGCATCGCGGTGCGTCCATTCGATCATCGGCCAGCTCGTCCACGTCATTCATCATGCCCAGCTTTCGGAGCAAGCCGGCCGGCAGCCCCAAGAAGAGCTCGATCTTCACACGATAGCCGATCATGTCACCCGGTTCTCGATCGGCGGTATCCGGGCGATTGCGGGGCAATCGTGATGCAGCGGGCCCTCGCCATGGCCGTTCTCACGCTGCTCACGGCGGCGTGTACCCTCGGGCCCGACCCGACCAAGGCGCCGAAGACGGCCGCCGACCACGCCCGCGCCTATGCAGAAGCGTCTCCCAATGCGGCGCCGAAGACGCCCCCCGATACGTGGTGGCTCACGTTCGCCGATCCCGTGACGGTCCGGCTGATCACCGAGGCGTTGGCGAACAACACGGATATCCAGGCTGCCGCGGCGCGGGTTCTTGCAGCCAGCGCGACGCTGACGTCCGCCAGGGGAGCACGCTGGCCCGCGGCCGACGTCTCGTTTTCTGCCAACCGGAACAAGTTCTCGTTCGTCCTACCCCAGGTCGGAAGGGTCGGCATCTACTCGACGACGTTCGCCGACCAGCTCGCCATCAGCTACCAGGTCGACCTCTTCGGGCGCCTGGCCAGGGCCAGGCAGGCGGCGTGGGCCAACCTCCTCGCCACCGAGGCGGACAGGCGAACGGTCATCAACTCCCTGATCGCGCAGGTGATCCGGACGCGTTCCCTGATCGCGGCGCTCGACCGTCAGCTGGATCTCAACCGCAAGATGTCGCAAAGCTGGAAACAGACCCTCGGCGTGACCGAAAGGCGATACGTTTCGGGCGTCGCGGATCCCGGCCAGCTCTACCTCGTCCGGAGCAGCGCCGCAGCCGCCCAGGCCGCCGTCCTCCGCCTCGAGCAGCAACGCACCACGGCGCGCCACGCCCTGGACATCCTCGTGGGACGCCGCCCCGGGAGCGGTTCTCCCCTGCCCCGGACCCTGGCGCCTCTCCCCGATCTTGCGCCCATTCCGGCCGGAATACCGGCTTCACTGCTCGACCGGCGGCCCGACCTCGTCGCCGCCAGGATGCGCTTCGCGGCGGCGACCGCCCAGGTCGGCGTGGCGCTGGCCAATCTCTTCCCTTCGCTCACGCTCAGCGCCGCAGGCGGAATGACGGCCAGCAAGCTCGACGAGCTCTCACGCTCGAATACCGTTGTGTACAACGCCGCTTTCAACCTTCTCGCGCCGTTGTTCCACGGTGGCCGGCTCCGCGCGGCCGTCCGGCTGAGCCGCGCCCAGGCCCAGGAAGCCGCGGCCCGCTACGCCGGCGCGGTTCTCAAAGCGATGGGCGAAGTCGAAGATGCGCTGGCGGCAAATCGCTCGTTGCGGCGTCAGCTCAAAGCAGTCGCGGACGAGGACCGGGCAGCCCACGCCGCCGACACGCTCGCCCGCCGGCGGTACGAGCACGGAACCGGCGAGCTGCTCGACCTCCTGGCGGCCGACCGTGCGCGGCAGCAGGCCGACCTGGCGCTGACCGCGGTCCAGGCCGACCTGTGGGACGCCCGGGTCGGCCTGTACCTGGCCCTTGGCGGGGACTGGGAGGCCGGCGCCCGGAAGGAGACAACCCGGCCGTCACAGGGACCGCCACCATCGCACCACGCCGGACCACATCCAAGAAAGCCCGAGGAATAGATCATGGCGCACCTCCTTCGCCGCACCGCCGTTCCCCTTTTGATCATCGCCGGAGGCATCATGCTCGCCGTCCTGCTGGCGAGGTCACGCACGACGCCACCGCGCGAGGTCACGCACAACACCGGCCCACTGGTGGCAGCCGTGACCGTCCACAAGACCACGGTTCCCATCGTCATTCCGGGGAACGGCACGGTTCGCGCCAAGGTGTCGGCACAGCTCGTCCCGCAGGTTGGCGGGAGGATCATCGCCATGCACCCCGCGATGACCGCGGGAGGTTTTTTCAAGGCCGGCGAGACGCTCGTCACGATCGATCCGGCCGACTACGAGCTCGCCGTCGAGAAGGCCGCCGCCCAGGTGACCGGCGCACGGGTTGGCCTCGAGATCGCACGCGCAAACGCCGAGATCGCTCGCAACGAATGGAACACGCTTCATCCCGGCCAGAAGCCGCCCAACCCGCTGGTCGTCAAGAAGCCCCAGCTCGAACAGGCCGAGGCGAACTTGGCCGCAGCCCGGGCCCAGCTCGCGACCGCCAGGCTCAACCTCGCGCGCACCCGGCTCAGCTTTCCGTTCGACGGTCGCGTCGTCTCCAAGAGCGCCGATATCGGCCAGTACGTCGGCCCCGGACAGCCGATCGGTCACGTCTACGGAACGGCCGCCGTCGAGATCCCGGTGCCGTTGGTGGATGCCGACCTTGCATGGTTCGACGTCCCGAAGCCGGGGGCTGCGCCTGAATCGGGCGCGCGCGTCGACGTCACGGCCGACTTCGGCGGGCGGCGTCTCCACTGGACCGGCCACGTGGTACGCACCGAGGGGGAAATCGATATCAAGACGAGGATGATCCACGTCGTGGTCGAGGTGCTGCACCCATTTCACCGGGGATCCGGCACACGCTCGTTGTTGCCGGGCATGTTCGTCACCGTCGCCATCCACGGCCGGCCGTTGCACGAAGCGGTACCCATCCCCCGTTCGGCGATTCACGGCGGGACATCGGCGTGGGTCGTCCGCAACCATCGCCTCTCGATCGTGCCTGTCCACATTGCACGCTACGACGGCGACACGGCCCTCGTGACCTCCGGCCTCGACGACGGCGACGTCGTGGTCACGAGCCAACTCGAGATCGTCACGAACGGCATGCTCGTCAGGGTCGCTCACGATCCCGCCGCCACCCGGACAATGCGGGCCGGGGACCCGAAATGAAGCAGCATCGAGGTCCGCTGGCGTTCATGGCCTCCAACCACGTGGCGGCCAACATCCTGATGGTCTTTCTGCTTGGCGGTGGAGCTTTGGCGCTGATGCGTCTCCCGGTCCAGGTCTTTCCGGATCTCAAGCCCCAGATGGTCACCGTCCAGGTTCCGTACCTCGGCGCCGCCCCGGCCGAGGTGGAAGAGGGCGTCTGCATGAAGGTCGAAGAGGCCATCGCCGGGGTCGAGGGCATCGACCGGATTCGTTCGATCGCGCAGGAAAACAAGGGTACCGTCGTGGCCGAGCTGCGGGAGGACGCCGACCCCAGGAAAGTCCTCGACGACATCAAGTCCGCGGTCGGCCGGATCGACACCTTCCCGGTCCAGACCGAGAAACCCGTCATTTCCGAGGTCACGAGCCGGACGCAGGTCATCACGGTCGTGTTGCACGGCAGCGTTCCCGAGACAACGCTCAAGACGCTCGCCGAGCGGGTCCAGGAAGACCTGACATCGATGGCCATGATTTCGCAGGCGAACATCACCGGGGTCCGGCGGTTCGAGATCGACATCCAGGTATCCGAGAAGAACCTCCGCAAGTACGGCCTGACGTTCGCCCAGGTGGCACAGGCGGTCCGCAGCGCCTCGATCGATATCCCGGGCGGAACCATCAAGACCTCCGGCGGCGAGATCCTCATCCGGGGAAAGGGCCAGCGGTACCGGGGCCCGCAGTTCGAGAACATCATCGTCCGCGCAGAACCTGATGGCGCCCGGATCTACCTGCGCGACATCGCCCGCGTCGTCGATGGTTTTGCCGACACCGACGTCGGCTCGTCGTTCGATGACGCACCGGCCGCCTCGATTCAGGTGTTCCGCATCGGGAACCAGAGCGCTCTTCAGATCGCCAAGGCCGTCAAGACGTACATCGCCAAGCTGCGGCAAACGGTTCCCGCCGGCATCAAGATCGATACGTGGGAGGATCGCTCGCTCATCCTGAGATCCCGCATCGATCTCCTGCTCAACAACGGGATGCTCGGCCTCGTTCTCGTCTTTCTCTCCCTGGCCCTCTTCCTCGATCTCAGGCTCGCCTTCTGGACGACCATGGGCATCCCGACATCGTTCCTCGGGGCGATGCTGATCCTTCCCCACTTCGATGTCACCATCAACATGATTTCGTTGTTCGCCTTCATCGTCGCCCTCGGCATGGTCGTCGACGACGCCATCGTCGTCGGCGAGAACGTCTTCAACTACAGGCAGCAGGGCGTCAAACCCCTGGAGGCCTCGATCCGCGGCGTTCAAGAGATGGCCGTCCCGGTTATCTTCTCCGTCCTGACGACGGTCGCCGCGTTCATTCCACTTGCGTTCACGTCCGGCAAAGTCGGGCAGATCATGAGGGCGATCCCGGTCGTCGTGGTCTCGGTGCTCCTGATCTCGCTGAGCGAGGCGCTCTTCATCCTCCCGGCGCACCTCGCCGGGGCAAAGAAACGGGAGCTTCGCGGCCCGGTCGCACGCGTCCAGGCCTGGTGCCGGGGCCAGCTGGACCGTTTCGTCAACGGGCCATACGCACGGCTCCTGAAGGCCGCAGTCCGGAGAAGGTACGTCACCGTCGCCACCGCCATCGCCATCCTGGCCCTTACGGTCGGCATCGTCGCTGGCGGATTCCTGAAATTCACATTCATGCCGAAGATCGACGCCGACAGCATGATTGCAGAGCTGACCATGCCCAAAGGAACGCCGCTCGACGTCACCGAACGCATCGCGGCGAAGATCCAAGCTGCGGCGCGGGCCGTGGCACAAAGCTACGACGCCACGCGGCCCGCCGGATCGCCATCCGTGATCCAGCATATCTCGACGACGTTCGGCCAACAGCCGCGGGCCGCCCGGATCGCTGCGGGCGGCCATACACAGGGGGTTGGCGCAGAGACGGGCGGTAACCTCGCCGAAATCAACGTCGAGCTGTTGGACAGTGAGCATCGGGGCATCCCATCGTCCGAGATTGCGGAAAAGTGGCGGAAACGGGTTGGCGAAATTCCAGGGGTTTCGTCGCTGACGTTTTCGTCCAACCTGTTCTCGGTCGGCGACGATATCAACGTCGAGCTGTCGCACCACGATTTCCCGACGCTCATCAAGGCCGCCAACAAGCTCAAGGCGATGATCGCCCAGTATCCCGGCGTCGGAGACGTGGCCGACTCTTTCGAACCGGGGAAGGTCGAGCTCAAGCTGCACCTCAAACCCGAAGGACGAAACCTCGGGGTGACGCTCAGCGATCTCGCAACGCAGGTCCGCCACGCCTACTACGGCGACGAGGCCGAACGGGTCCAGCGCGGGCAAGACGACATCCGTGTCAAGATCCGCTATCCGCGGGACGCCCGGCGGACGCTCGCCAGTCTCGATGCCCTGCGCATCCGCCTCCCGAACGGCGCCCAGATTCCGTTCACCACGGTCGCGGATGTCCAGGAGGGGCGCGGCTACTCCGTGATCAACCGGATGGACCGCCGGAGGGTCGTCACCGTCACCGGAACGGTCAACGAGCAGACGGCGAACGCCGACGAGATCAACAACGACATTCGCCAGAAGCTGCTGCCACGGCTGCAAGAAGATTTTCCAGGCCTGAGCTTCCGCTTCGGCGGCGCCCAACGCGAGGAAGCGAAGTCGATGCGGAGCATGATGGTCAACTTCGCACTGGCCCAGCTCGCGATTTTCGCCCTCCTTGCCATCCCCCTGAGAAGCTACTTTCAGCCGCTGATCATCATGACCGCCATTCCGTTCGGTCTCGTGGGAGCCGTCTTCGGACATATCCTCATGGGACTCGACCTGAGCATGCTCTCCGGGATGGGGCTGGTCGCCCTGACGGGGGTCGTCGTCAACGACGCCCTGATCATGGTGGACCTCGTCAACCATGAACGCGCCGAGCACATTCCGCTGAACCAGATCCTCCTGGACTCCGGGATCCGGCGCTTCCGGCCGATCATGTTGACCACGATCACAACGTTCTTCGGCCTGACGCCCATGATCCTGGAGCGCAGCATGCAGGCCCGCTTCCTGATTCCGATGGCGGTCAGCCTCGGGTTCGGGGTCATGTTCGCCACCGCCATCACCCTGATCCTGGTCCCGGCGCTCTACCGCATCCTTGAGGATGTCCATCAGCTCTTCGGAAAAGGCTCCTCAACCGTGGCGGGCGGGCGGGCCAGCATTGCCCCGGAGCGAGCGGGCTGAGACGATTCCGTCGCGAAACCGAGGAGATGCCCGGGAGGCCCTGCTTGCAGCAGGTCCGCGGTCAGCGCCCGCTGGCCGCTACGCGGCTGGCCTGCATGATGCAACAGACATCGTTGCGAAGGGCGGGAGGTGCCGTGGCTGGTGGCGCTCTCGCAAGATGTGGGAGCGCAGGCGTGCTTGTGGCACGTTGAGCGAGCACATCGAGAAAGCGCCGCCAGGTGCGGTGCATCGCTCAACGGCTTACCCTCGGCGGACCTCGGGCCAAGCCGTCTGCGCCCGGCGCCTCGACGTGCCCCGGACGGGATTGTCCCTCGCCTCGTTGCGGGCCGTCCCCGCGCAACCCGCAGAACCTTTCGCTCGGGGTGTCGGGGCGTGAACGGTGGGGATTGTGCGTGATGAATCATCAGGGTTCGAGATAAGGTGCAGGCTATACTCGCCCGGTGCGAACGCTGTCGATCATCCATGCGCTTGAGAAGAACCGGCTGACGACCGGTTCCGTGGTGCAGATGATGGATGCGGCGAGCGGCCTGGTAGCGCGGGGACACAGGGTGACGGTGGCCAGCCGGCCGGGCGGGGACCTCGAGGAGGCGTGCGATGCTGCCGGCGTCGAGTTCCTGCCGTTACCGCTGCAGCACGAGTTCGACCCGGGCTCCGCCCGGATGCTGCGGCGTGGGCTCAGGGCCGGCCCCACGGACATCATTCACGTCCACAAGGGTATCCCCCACTTCGTCGCGTTGATGGCTGCCGCGGGGATGGGGCGTCTCCCCAGGCTCGTGGTCAACCGCGGCGTGTCGTTTCCGCTCGACATCTTCAACCGGCTGAAGTACCACCATGGCCGAGTTGGCGCCGTCGTGTGCGTCGCCGAGGCGATCCGCGAGATCGTCATCCGCTCCGGCCGGCTCGCGCCGGAGCGCGTCGTTACCATCCACGCCGGGACCGACACCGGTCGCTTCGATCCCGCGCGAGTCGACACCCGGCGCGTGCGGGCCGAGCTCGGGCTGGACGAGGGTCACCTGCTGATCGGCCAGGTCTCGGTGCGCGACTGGAAGGGGTGGCGCGAGCTGATGGAGGCGTTTGCCCTCGTCGCGCCCGATCTATCCTCCGCGCGGCTCCTGTTCGTCGGCTGCGAGCCGGAGAAGGAACGGGCAAAGATCGTTGAGGCCGCCGGTCGTCTCGGCCTGGCGGACCGGGTGCTGACGCTCGGTTACCGTACGGACATGCCCGAGGTGCTGGGCGCATGCGATATCGTTGCCGACGCCTCCTGGGCGGGCACGGGCATCACCGGCACGATCCGCGAGGCGATGGCGATGCAACGAGCCGTCGTGGCGACCGACTGCGCCGGCAACCGGGAGCTCGTCACGGCTCAGACGGGGATCCTGGTGCCGCAGAAGGACGTCCGGGAGCTGGCGCACGCTCTCGCGCGCCTGGCGGGCGACGAAACGCTTCGCACGGAGCTCGGCCGGGCGGCGCGCCGCCGCGTGGTCGAGGGCTTCTCGACGAAGGTGCGTCTCGACAGGCTCGAAGCTCTCTACGCCCGCCTCGCAGGATGAGTCCGCTCAGTCGGTCCGCTGGGCGATTTCGAGCTCGCCGTCGGCGACGATGAAGGTGCCCGACTCGCGGGCCAACGCCTTCTTGAGATGCTCCGCGTCCGTGATCAACACCTCGTGGCCGGTGGCCTCGACAAACTCGACAGACGCCGTCACCTTGGGCCCCATCGAGCCGGGCGGGAACTGGTTGGACGCCAGCATCTCCTTGGCCTTCGCCACGGGCAGCGTGCGCAGCCACCGCTGGTTCGGTCTGCCGTAGTTTTCCGCGATCATCGGTACCTGGGTCAGGACGATGAACAGCTCCGCCTTGAGGTCCCGCGCCAGGATCGAGGCGACGTAGTCCTTGTCGATCACGGCCTCGACGCCCCGGTAGTATCCGCCGACGTCCTGGTAGACCGGCACACCGCCGCCGCCCCCGGCGATCAGCACCGTGCCGTCCTCGACGAGCCTGGTGAGCACGCGGCTTCCAAGGAGCCGCTTCGGCTTGGGCGATGCAACGACCTTCCGCCACCCGCGGCCGGAATCCTCGATCATCTGCCAGCCCTCTTCCTGCATCAGCAGGTTGGCGCGGTACGCCGTGAAGTAGGGGCCAACCGGCTTGGAGGGGTTCTCGAACGCGGGGTCCTCGCGGTCGACGACGACCTCGGTGAGAACGGCGGCGATGTCCTTTTCGAGCTGCTCCTCGTTGAAACGGTTGCGAAGCTGGTTGGCCAGCATGTAGCCCATCGATCCCTGGGTCTGGGCGACGCAGACGTCGAGGGACTGGGGTGGGATCTTCGTGATCGCCTCCTCGACCTGGATCATGATGTTGCCGACCTGCGGGCCGTTGCCGTGGACGATGGCGAGCTCGTAGCCGCGGTGGATGATTTCCACCAGCCAGCGGGTGGCTTTCCATGCGAGGGTGAACTGCTCTTCCTGGGTGCCGTGATCCTGGGGCCTGAGGAGCGCGTTGCCGCCGAAGGCGATGACGGCGACCGGACGGCGATCGTTGTTCTCGGTCATGGGTCCTCCCTGCCGCCGTGGGGCGGAGATGGCATTGTCCGGCCCTGCGGAGAGGGTGTCAAGCCGCGTTGCGAGAGACGGTCAGCGGGGAGGCCCTGCTTGCAGCAGGTCCGCGGTCAGCGCCCGGGAGGCCCGGCCTACGGCCGGCCCGCGGTCTCGATCCTGATCCGTCCTGCACGCGAGCGTGCCGGCCGGCTCAGGGTCGATCCC
>JAADFN010000097.1 GCA_013152895.1 Acidobacteriota bacterium
CCCGTTCGGAGATGCTCCAGCTCACGCTCGACGGCGGCAGCGTCGAGCTCGTCTCCCGTCCCCTCCCCCCGACCACCCGGCGCCGCTCCGCGTAGGAGCCATGGATATCAATTGCTGGATTGTGAAGATGGACAATATCTTGCGAAAATGACGGGAGCCCAATAGAGTGAGGACGTCGCGGCTGCGTGCTACGGACGGAGGAAGCAATGGACCGAGAGACGGTATGCCAGAAGACGCGAATTCGGCGGAACACGGTACGGGCATGCTCAGAAACTCGATCGAGCCACCCAGGGACCGGCAGCGGCTGATGCGGATGGTGCTCACGGTCGTGATTGTCTTTGGCATCCTCGGCATCGCTTTCTGGGCTTTTCTTCGTACCACGGGAAGTCCCGGCTTTTACAAATTGATGCCATGGCTGAATGAGTATGTCGCCTCCTGGAGCCATTCGTCGCACAAGGAGGTCCCGTGCCGGACATGTCATTTCGGGCCCGGAACCAGCGGAGATGTCCGTACCGAGCGCGTCGGTATCGCACTGGTCGTCCAAAGGTTGACGGGGACGGGGAACACGTCGGCGTTTCGCCATGTGAATGCCGAGGGGTGCACCGCAAATGGATGCCACGCTGATCTTCTCAAGGGAGGCGCCATCTTGTGGCATGGCGTTCGCTTCTCGCATTCGGACCACCTGGGAAAGATCAAGCGCGGCATCACGCTTTCCTGCACGACGTGCCATCAGAGCTTGGTCCACGGGACGGGCGCTCACGTCGTCAACACGTCCTCGTGCACGATCTGCCACTTCAAGAACCTTGGGTGGAGCGAGGACATCGCGCGCTGTCAGCTGTGCCACGACGTCAAGAAGCTCGCCAAGGCCAGGTACAACCACAAGTTGGTCCTGGCCAGGAAGATTCCATGCCTGGATTGCCATGCCGACGTCAACCGGGGGAAGGGCCGCGTCGACAGGAATCGATGCGTGGCCTGCCACACCGCCGGAAAGCGGGTCGGAAAGTACTCGGACTTCAGCTTTGTTCACAAGACCCACGTGACGGGCCAGGGGTTCCCCTGCACGTTCTGCCACGAGACGATCGAGCACAAGGATCACCCGTTGTCGATTGCGTCTTCAGACGATTGCACGGTGTGCCACCGGCAGGCTCACGTCGCGACCAGGAGTCTGTACATGGGTGTCAACGCGGCATCGCCCGGCGCCGGGGTGCATCCCGACGCCATGGCGGCGGTCCACGTCCACTGCCAGGGGTGTCATACGTCCTGGAAGCGGCGCCGGGACGTCTCGTCGCGCCATTCGAGCGCCGCGTCCTGCAACTCGTGTCACGGTCCCGGGTATGACAAGATTCTCCGCCAGTGGTCGCGGATGCTCAGACACGATCTCGGGGCGGCGCGGACGGCGGTGTCGGGCGCCAGGGCTGTCGTTGCCTCGAGCCGGTCCGCCGCAGCGAAGGAAGACCTGCGCGTCGCGGCGGCCATGCTTCGCCAGGTCGAGATCGGCCACGGCCAGCACAACATCGTCTTCGCCGCGATCCAGCTCGACGGTGCGGTCATCAAGGCCAACGCGGCCCTTCGTGCCGCCGGGAGCCGTACCTCGTTCCCCCGCATCGAGGACGCAAAGAAGCTGACGGCGAACGAATGCGCCAGGTGCCATCTCAATCCGCCCGCAACCGTCATGTACAAGGGCAAGCCGTTCCCGCACGGCAAACACATCGCGGCTGTCGGGGATTGCGAGTCGTGCCACACGCCGTATTCGAGCCACGGGAAGCTCTCGTGGGGCAAGGAGGCGTGCGCAACCTGTCACGGCGGCGTTCCGCTTCCGCACCCGGCACATTTCCGCTCCAAGATGCGACGTTACGTCAAGAAGGCCGGTTTCGATACGTGCCTCCAGTGCCACAACACGCCACAGTCACGGGAGAAATGCACCCCCTGCCACCAGGGTGGGCCAACCAAGATCGTCACCTGGCACGGGATGCCGTTCAGCCATGAGAACCACGCCAAGCACGGCATCGACTGCACGACCTGTCACACCGAGTTGAAGGCCCATGGCGGGATCGCGTTGACCCCGCAGGAGTGCAACGCGTGCCACGGCGTTTCAATGCCGCACCCTGATGATTTCACCGAGACCCACGGCGCGCTGTTCAAGGAGCATAAGCTGGATCTTGACACCTGTTCGACGTGCCACAAGGGCGGCATGCCCGGAGAGTTCTGTCAGACCTGCCACGGCTGATCCATGGCTCCCGGGCGCTCACTGCTGGAGCGCTGACACGCCTGGAAGGCCCGTGCGCCTCTCGGTGCGACGCGCTGCCTCGTCGTCGAAGCGTGATAAAATTGAGGACTTGCAGGAGGTGCACCATGTCGAACAAGGTGTTCAAGAAGATTCGCGTCGTCGGCTGTTCCAGTGAGAGCTACCAGGACGCCATCGCGGAGGCCGTCGCGCGGACCGCTGAATCGGTTCACGGCTCGGCGTGGTTCGAGGTCGTCCAGTTGTCCGGCGCCATCACTGACGGCAAACCGACGGAGTGGCAGGCGACGATCGACGTCTCGTTCAAGGTGGACTGAGAGCCGGACACTGCGGGCGTCCGCCCCACGATGGAGGGCCTTGCGTCCCGGGGGGATTTCGGGTTACGATACGCGTCCGGCGCGTGGGGCCGTAGCTCAGTTGGGAGAGCGCAGCGTTCGCAACGCTGAGGTCGAGGGTTCGAACCCCTTCGGCTCCACCATGCCTCCCTCCAGTCGGCCGTAGCTTGGTGTTCGCCACTGCACCGCCCGCCCGTGCCTCTCCGTGGTCGGAACCCCTTCGGCTCCACCATGCCTCCCTCCAGTCGGCCGTAGCTTGGTGTTCGTCACTGCACCGCCCGCCCGTGCCTCTCCGTGGTCGGAACCCCTTCGGCTCCACCATGCCTTTGTCCTGCAGCCGGCGGGTGAGAACCGGATCCCCCGGCTACGGCTGACGAACCGGGCCGGCGGGGACGCGGTAGAGGTCGCCGCGTTCCTTGACGACTCTCTTGAGCCAGCCCAGGGGGTACCCGACTTCCCGGGGCCGCCCCTTGGCGTCCTTGACGTACCCATCGTTGTACTTCGTCAGCAGAGCCTCGCCGAGGGCTTTCCAGCGGTGCACGGCCTGCTCGGCGTGGCTGACGGAGTAGTCGGTCAGGTAGCGCCGTGCCAACCCGGGGTTGGTCTTGAGAAGCTCGACGGCGGTTTCGTCGACCGCCGGCTCCAACGCCAGGAACGTCCCTTCCAGCTCACGTTGAACGGCCTGGATGTCCTTGATCATGTACGAGTACTTGAGGTTGGCGATGTTGGCGACAAAGTTGAAGACCCACCACGCTGAATCCCAACTGAAGCGTTGCATGTCGCCCCGGGTGAACGAGGGAGGCACGGCGTCGATTCCGCAGTAGAGGGGCACGTAGCACGTCGTGTAGGTATCGTCGACGCCGTACCACAGCACGCCACCGACCGGGTCCGGGAGCCACGATCGTGACTGGGAGACGAAGGAAAAGCCCGTCTGCTGAGTCGAGATGGGGCGCTCCCACGTGTACTGCACGTCGCCGACCTTCCATCCAATTGGACGCCACCGGTTGGGGTCGCCGAACGGTCCGGCGTCGACGCCCTTCGTCATGTCGAGCTCGGTTCCCTCGTAATGGTCCCGCATGAGGCTCATGACGTCTGCGGCCGAGAGCTTGTGATCGGGCCTGACCCAGAGCGGGTACGGGTGTGCCCCTTTCCGGCCGAGGGCGAAGTCCGGCGTCAGCTCGAGGGAGGGCGCTGCGCGCCGGAAGATGCTCCACACGCGGGTGTCGGAGTACCGGATGTGCTGGGGCGACGGAGGATCGTAGGCGATGTTGAAGCGGAAGGGCCGGCCGGAACGCGGATTCCAGTACCCGTGGGCGATGGCGAAGGAAACGACGTTGTCCGAGTGCAGGCACGCCGGATCGTTCATGGGAACCTCGCCGATCCTCGAACGGTTTGCGTGGCAGGAGATCATACCGTCCGGGATCCTGCGAGCAACCCAGATGGCGCCGGTGCCACCCGTGCCCGTGCCGACCATTTCGAGGATCCAGGCTTCGTTCGGATCGGCGATGGAGAACGTCTCCCCGCTCGAGGCGTAGCCGTACTTCGCGACGAGCCGGGTGATGACGCTGATCGCTTCCCTGGCCGTCCTCGCGCGTTCGAGCGCGAGGCGCATCAGTGTCCAGTAATGCAAGAGACCATCCGGGTTGACCAGCTCCTTGCGCCCCTCGAAGGTCGTCTCACCGATGACGAGCTGGTGCTCGTTCATCAGCCCGACGACGGCGAAGGTGTGCCGTACCTGGGGTATCGTGCCGCGGACCTTCCCGTCCCGCCCCCGGATCTCGATAACCTCACCGGGCCTGTGATCGGCCGCCGGTTCGTATCGCAGGTGGGGGAGAAACTCGCCGTCGCAGGCGTACGTGATCATGACCGAGCCATCGGTGGACGCGCCCCGCGTCACGAGGATGTTGGTACAGGTGTAAGCGGCGCTGCTCCAGCCGAAGATGACGGCGATCGCACACGTCAGCAGCATTCGTCGAAACATGCGGCCTCCTTCGAGAGTGATCATAGTCGACTCATGCGCGTTCTCGTTACGTTTTACGGTGCGCCGGCGGCGGAGTTTCACCGGCCACCGGGGCACGAGGGAATGAAAACGGATGGGGGAAACGGGCAGACTCTCGTGAGGGGCGTTTCCCGTGCCGTGGCGGCTCTCCGGCAAGCGGAGTGTGACGGCGCCTCTCCCGATTCAGCCACTGTCAGGTGTGGAGTTGCTTTCAACGAGCCGTCGATAACCTGGTCGATGGATCTTCTGATCCTCGTGGATCAGCGTCTGTACGGCGCCAAGAACGAGGGCCGGGGCAGGGTGGTCTTCCAGTAGAGACCGGACGCTGGGTTCGGCGAGATCGTGCCGTTCCTGCGCCACACACCGTTGCGAGGCGCGGCTGATAACCGTGCGAATGAAGAATACCGGCCCACGTCGTGGTGTTACCTTTCATGGAACGGGTCACGGCGGCGAAAGCATCTCACCGCACTTTCCGGTGACCCGTGAAAGGAGCCTGCCATGAACAAGATCATGCGAGGATTCGCCGTGATGATGGCCATCGTTCTGACCGCGGGCGTCGGCATCGCGGCTGCCGCCGAGTCAGCGATCTT
>JAADFN010000098.1 GCA_013152895.1 Acidobacteriota bacterium
CGGGGTGGAGCTCGTTGTCGGCGAGAAGCTTGACCGCTTGATCGAAGTGATCGGTCAGCGCGGTGGCTTCGAAGTCGGTTCCCGCTCTCGCAGAGGCGCCGATGTCGTCGAGCGCCTTCTGGAAGGCGATCCGGTCGAGCGTCGTGGTGCCGAAGGAGAAGAGCCTGTTGAGAACCTGGTCAACCCCATCCTTTCCGGGCGCCGCTTCGAGATCGGGGTTGTTCTTGACGTGGCCGTACAGCTTGACCGTGTTGCTGACCGACTCGGGCTGCACGATCAGCTTCAGGCCGTTCGGCAGGGTCGTCACGACCGGGTGCACGCTCGACTTCGGCACGAACACCCGGGCGAGCTTCTCCTTGGCCCACGCCGGCAGCTTGACCGGTTTCGGGTTTTTCGGTGTGAACGACTCGTGGCCGCCGAAACCCTTGGACGAGATCGGCTTGCCGGAGGGTTGTGGCGTCAGGACGGCGACGATGGCGTGGTCGAGATCGAGGTACTTCTTCGCAACGCGGTTGACATCCGCCACCGTGACCTTCTCGATCGCGTCGATATTATCCTGCGGCGAACGCTTCCCTTCGACCGCGAGCGCCTGGGACCACGCCATCGCGAGACCCATGACGGAGTTCTTCTGGTCCTCGGCGTCGGTCAGCTCGCGGCGTTTCGCGGCGCGGACCAGGTCCGGGGGCAACCCCTTCGCCGCATCTGCGGCGAGAATCTGCTTGACCTCTCCGACGAGCGCCTTGGTGTCGGCGCCCTTCGGGAACACGGCGATCGAGAAGCCGATCCCCGCCTTCGGCAGGGTGGACGATTGGAACCCGGCGTAGAGTGCCTTGCCCTTCGGGACGAGCGCATAGAGGCTGCCGCGCCGGCTGCTCAGCACGTCGGCCAGCACGAGGCTCGCGGCATAGTCCGGGCTGTCGTAGCCCGGCATCCGGAAGGACACGATGGCCAGTCCGTACGGCAGGTCGGTCGTCAGATGCATCGTCGCCGGCTTGACCGGAGCGAGATGGACCTCGGGGCGGGGCGGGATCTTCTTCGGCGGAATCTTGCCGAACAGCTTCTTGACCTCGGCCAGCGTGGCGTCGGGTTGCACATTGCCAACGATGACGAGAATCGCGTTATTCGGCGCATACCATGTGTCGTAGAACGTCTTGAGCATCTTTCCCGTCGTCTTGTCGAACGACGGTTTCGTGCCCAGCGCGTCGTGCGCGTACGGCGTACCCTTGAACATCGCCTCGAGGAGCTTGGTATAGAAAACGTACTGCGGGTTCGACAGGTCCTGGGCGACCTCCTGCTCGATGGCGCCGCGTTCCTGGTCCCACAGCTTCTCGTCGTCGAGGACCCCGCTCATCCGGATCGCCTGAACGTGCAACGCCACGTCGAGATCCTCGGCGGGAACGTTGAAGAAGTACTGCGTCACGGTCTGCTGGGTGTCGGCGTTCATGTCGCCGCCCATGCCGGCGATGATGTCGGCGAGCTGGCCCGCCGTGAGCCCAGGGCTGCCACGGAACATCATGTGCTCCTGGGCGTGGGCCGTGCCGGGGAAGCCCTCCGGCGCCTCGTTGGAGCCGACCATGTAGTTGACGATCGTTGTGGCAACCGGCGCCAGCGGGTTGCGCACGATGACGACCTTGAGCCCGTTGGACAACGTCGCCCGGAGCACGTTGGCGGGAGCCGTCTGGGCCGCCGGCGCGGCAATGCCCGGCGCGGGAAGCGCCAGCATCGACGCCACCACGATGGCAGCGATCGCAGCCGGGAGCCAACGCCGCCGGCCCGGTTCAGAAGATAGGGGTGCAGATCTCGTTCGTCTCATGAAAACCTCCAGTACGTCACTCATCGACTTTCTGCGGATGGGGCCGTTCGAACGCCCCGCGGCAGCATACTCTCTCCAAGCTTATACGGCGCTCGGCGTCGCAGGTTCTTCGCGCCGTATGACCAGCCAGAGGCTCGATCCTATGACGAGGGCGCCGCCCGCGATCGCCCAGCGCGTCGGCACGAGCCCGAAGATCAGCAGGTCGCCGATCAACGACCACACCGGCCCGGCGTACGAGGCCGCCGCGACGACGGTCGCCTTGTCGAGCGCGTACGCCCGGGTCATCATGAGCTGCGCTGCCGTCGCCGTCATCGCAATGCCCACGAGAGCAGGCCACAAGGATGACGGGGGCAGGCGGAAGGCGCCGCGCGTGATCAGGATACCGAGCGCGGCGAGCACCGCCACGCCGACGTGGAACCAGAGCACGATCACCCGCGCGGAATCGCTGGCGCCCAGCCGGCGCAGGGCGATGTGGGAGCCGGCCGAAAAGACCACGGAAAACAGCGCCCACAGGCCGTACAACGACCCGACCGCGAGGTTGGGCCCGATCAACAGGGCGCACCCCGCAAAGCCAATCGCCAGGATGCCCCACTCGCCCGATCCGGCCCGTTCCCCGCGTCCCAACACCAGCGGCGCGGCGATGGCGATGATCACCGGCCGGAGCTTCCCAATCAGGTTGAGATCGACGAGCGACAGGCCGCGCGCCGCGACCGCGTACCCGACCATCCCCGAGAATCCGAAGAAGAGCCGCCATGCGAACGCCCGGCGGTTCCGGATCTCCAGCCGCTGGCCCCGGGCCAGGAGCAGCAGGAGCGGCGCGCTGATGACGCCCCGCCACATGACGACCTCGAACCCCCCGAGATCGGCCCGCACGATCTTGACCAGGGCGGTCATCGTGACGAACGCCAGGGAGGCGGCAAGCATCAGCAGCGGCCCGCGACGCACCAACTGGAACCGGCGGCCGTGAGCGGTCACGGAATCCGTCCACGCCTATCCGATTTCGAGCCAGCGGAACCAGATCGGATGGTTGGTCTTGTACCACCTGAGCACTTCGAGGATCAGGGCCTTCTTGTCCGGGGACAGCACCTCGTCGTCCACGCGGTCCATGTCCACCCGGATCCGGTCGTCGGCCAGGTACTCGAGCGCCTCGGAGGCCAGGGTCTCGAGCTCGTTGCGGATCCGTCCCGAATCGGAGATCTTGACCGCCCGCGTCCGGTAGTCCTGCCCCGCGTAGAACCGGTCGAGCAACGGCAGGAAGACGTACCGCATCGTATCGAGCGGCTCGGTCAGCCGCAGCGTCAAGGTGACCTGCAGGATGCCCTTGCGCGTCGCCGCGCGCGATGACACACGGTAGACGCCGGGCTCGACCTGCTCCACACCCGGCGTTCCCGAGTAGGGATCGGGCAGCATCGAGCCCGCAAGCGCCAGCACGTGCCATTCCTTGTTGGGGAACAGATCATCGACCGTCATGGTACGGCGGCCGACCGGCATCCCGGCATCCCGCGCGTTGCGGATGATGCCGCGGTACTCCTCGATCTCGGCAGGTGTGGCGTCCCGTTCGAGGATCTGGCCCAGGCGAGCCGCGAAATCGCCGGACTCGGGGTCGAGCTGCATGATGAACCGCTCCCGGTCGTACGGCACCGTGAACTTCGAGGAGAACAGGCACATCGACGTGTAGTTCCCGAGGATCGGATCGAGGCTGGCGGCCTGCATCGCCTCGGCAGAGGCCGCGTACCCGTCGCAGAGAAACAGGTTCCGGGCGCCATCGGGGCCGGTAAACGGACCCACGTGATAGGCGGGCGCATAGGTTCCCGATTCGTTGAACGCCTGCATCCCGGTCCCGGGAATCGTCCAGCCATCTTCTACCAGGTGCACCCCGAGCTCCCGCCACGTCCGCCAGAGCTTGCCGATCCGGTGCTCCCGCGACGGCCCGCCGAGGGTCCACACGTGGACATGGTCCGGCTCGATGCCGGGATAGGTGGCCCGGATGGCGTCGAGCACCAGCTCGCGCGGCGTCAGGTAATCGATCAGCACCGAACGCTCCGCCGCCTGGCGAACCACCGCCTCGGGCAGGGTCAGCGCACCCATGTACCCCTCGTACGGCCGGGCGACCTTCAGCGGCTGGTCGAACAGGTGCAGCACCGACAACGCGCCGGTCGGGGCGCCCTTGGCGAAGCGCGATGTGTTCTCCAGCGTGTCGACCGCCCCTCCCCACACCGTGATCCCCGCGGCCTGGATCTCGCGCCAGAAATCGCGCCACTCGTAGCCGGGATCGTTGAGCAACCGGTGCACCCGGCGATCCAGGAAGTGCGCGACCTGCGGCCTGGCGTAGACCCGGCCGAATCCCAGGAGCGGGTTCGAGCCCATCTCCGGGGTCTCCCCCGCCTTCGGCATCAGCCCCTCGCCGAGGCTGATCATCACGGCATGGTTCTCGGGAAGCGCCCTGGTCAGGTACCACAACGCCTCCGACAGCGCGTAGGCTGAGATGGCGTCCGCGTCCTTCTTGATCCGGTTGATGCCCGCCTTGTCGAGCCCCTTGCCCTCGCCGTACCGCCCGAAGAGGCGCGTCCCCAACGAAGTGACGGCCACGCTCACGATGAAAGCGCGCTCGAGCGACGAACCGACGAACGAGTGCTCCGCCGCCGGCTCTCCCCGCAGCCAGGTCTCCTCGACATCCTCCAGCCACAGGTGAAACCTGCCAAGGATCGATCGGGTGTCATACACCCACTGCGCAACCCGGTTCTTGCGTTGAATCTCCATGCCGCACCTCCGCCCAGAGACTGTGCCACGAATTCGCCTCCCGCTCAACCCGGACATCAGCGCGAGATGCCGGACCGTACCCGCGGTGAACACCCCCGGTGACTGGAGAGTGAAGGTGGAACCGCAAAGCTCCCGTACAATGAACGCAGGCCCCGGGTACAGCGGTGTGCGTGGTACGGTGCGATCGCACGCGCGGTGATTCGAGGCGCCACGCCCGGTGAACCGCTGCTGCCGATCGATTGCCGGGGATCCAGGATTGCTGGGCAAACGGGCATGAGGCCGGGATGCCCAATGCACGAAAACACCGGCCGGACCGGGGTGCGGGGTTCGAGGAGGCGTGATCGTGAAGTTCAAAGTTGTCAATCCCGTCTCCGTGAGCTATCTCGTTTTCACGGTGCTCATCGGTAATTTCCTGGTGGTCCTGGC
>JAADFN010000099.1 GCA_013152895.1 Acidobacteriota bacterium
CGACAAGCCCGGGGCGGGGCGCCAGCCCCGGCGGGATTGAGCGCGAGACGAGCTGCACGCTCGCGTGCAGAACGGCTCGGGATCAAGACCGTGGGCCGGCCGTAGGCCGGGCCTCCCGGGCGCCTGACGGTTCGCGCACAGGGCGCCTCAAGGTCGTGGTTCGACTGACGTGACACAGCAGGGCTGCCATCGGGTACACTACTGAGGTGGCAACGCTGGGCCAGCACTTCTCGCCGGAGCTGATCGGATTCGTTTTGACGCTGGCGTTGTCTCTCTTGATCGGCTTCGAACGGGAAGAGATTCGTCCGAACAACCCGGCCGCCTTTTTCGGTGGCGTCCGGACCTTCCCGCTGATCGGCCTGTGCGGCTTTCTCTTCGTGATCGGTTTCCCTTCAAATCCCATCCCGTTCGCAACGGGTCTTCTCGTTCTTGGCGCCCTGCTCGTCGTGTCCCACTCGGCGAGCCTCGGCACCGAGGACGTGGGGATCACAACCGAGGTTGCTGCGGTTCTGACCTATGCGCTGGGGGCCGCGATCGCCTTCAAGCTCTACTGGATCAGCATCGCGACCGCCATCGTCGCGGTTCTCATCCTGCACGAGAAACAACGCCTCGAAGAACTGGTGCGGCGAATGCCTCGCGACGAGCTTGGCACCCTGCTCCGGTTCCTTCTCTTGAGCGGCGTCATCCTTCCGGCGGTTCCGAACCAGACCTTCACGGCGTTTCAAATCAACCCCTTCAAGATCTGGCTCGTGGTCGTCGCCGTCAGCGGTATCTCCTACCTCAGTTATCTCTTCCGCCTGCGCTGGGGATCGGGTGCGGGCCTCATCTTCGCCGGGCTCCTCGGCGGCGCCTATTCATCGACCGCCACGACGGTCGCCCTCGCGCGGCAATCCAAGAAGTTCACCGGGCGGCCCGTGCGATTTGCGGGCGCCATCCTCGCGGCTACCGGCGTCATGTACATCCGCCTGTGGATTCTGCTGGAGCTGTTCGCGAGCCACCTGGCGCAGCCGTTGACAACGTTGTTCTGGAGCCTCGGGATTTCGGCGATCGCCATTGGCTGGCTCCTGACGCGTATCCGTCCGTCGCGCCGCGCCGGCCCGGAGCCTACCGAGAACCGGCCACGCCCCACGTCGAATCCTCTCGAATTGACAGCGGCCCTGGCCTTCGCCTTCATGTTTCTCGCCGTGATGGTCGTGACCCGTCTCGTCAGCAAACATTTCGGGAATGCCGGCGTGCTCGCGCTGGCGGGAATCATGGGGCTCACCGATGTCGACCCGTTCATCCTCGGGCTCACGCAATCGGCAGGACATGGTGTGCTGATCGCCACGGCCGTTCTCGCGATCGTCATCGCGTCGGCGTCCAACAACATCATGAAAGGCCTCTACGCCCTCTCCTTCGGCGAGCGCCGCGTTGGACGTCTTTCCCTGCTTCTCCTCACCGCATGGGGCGTCGCGAGCGTCTTGATCTTCCTGGCGGTCTCACCGGCATGACCCGGCATCCACCCGCTCCAGGCCGAGCTCGGCGAAGGTCGAGGATCCGCCCAAAAAGCCGATCGAAACACGCTCGTGGTCGATCGTGACCGGGAGACGATGCTCCCACGAGTAGGCGCGCAGCTCGGACATGCGATACGGCTCCCGGCTGAGGTTGATCTCCAGAAAACGGACGTGCCGTCTCCTCAGGTCCTCGCAGAGCGCGTGACAGTGCGGGCACCCATCCGCGGTGAACACCAGGACCCTGTACAGCGCCATCAGCTCTCGTTCTCCGGGTCCGGTTCATCCGGCCGGGTGAGCACAAGACCGGTCACATCACCGTCCGGCCCCGTTGCGAGGCCGGGCTCCATCTGGACCAGGACGCGGGGATCGTCGCGCCACCGGGGATGCGCCTTGACGCGCAACCCGAGGAACATGCGGATCCCGAAGCGGGCCTCCAGCTCTTTGCGCGCCTCGCTCCCGATTCTCGCGATCATGTTTCCGCGCTTGCCGATCACGATGCCTTTCTGGCTTGCGCGTTCAACGAAGATGACGGCGTGGACCCGGAGCAAGCCCTCGGTCTCCTCCATGTCTTCGACCACGACTCCCGTCGTGTACGGCAGCTCGTTCCGCGTGGCGCCGAGGAGCTTCTCCCGGATCACCTCCGCGATGAAGAACTGTTCCGTCTGGGTCGTCGTGATATCCGGAGGATAGAAGAATGGCCCCGGCGGCAGCATCGTGAAGAGACGATCGCGGAGCTCGTCCAGCCCTTCCCCGGTGATGGAAGAGATCGGGAGAATCTCCGTGCCCGGCCGCCGCTGATGGTAGGCGTCGATCAGCGGCAACAACCTGGACTTCGGTTCTACGAGATCGATCTTCGTCAGGAGCCCAAGCACCGGAACGCGAACCTCGTCGAGCAGATCGAAGAGGTACGCCTCCCCCTGCCCCCACGGCTCGGAGACGTCGATCAGGTGCAGCACGAGATCCGATTCGTCGATGGAGGACCGGACTTCCTGCATCATCTTGGCATTCATCCGGTGCAGCGGACGGTGCACTCCCGGTAAGTCGAAGAACACGGCCTGGCCGCGATCCTCGGTCAAGACGCCGACGATCCGGTTCCGCGTTGTCTGTGGTTTGTCAGAGACGATGGCGACTTTTTCACCGAGAAGCGCGTTGAGAAGCGTGCTCTTGCCGGCGTTCGGCCTGCCAGCCAGGGCGACCAAACCAGTGTGGGAGGCATCGGGTTGCATCCGTTACCAGCCTTTTCCCCGCGCGTCGGGCGCATCACCATCGACAGCCACGCACGGTCTTCTCGGGGGTCTCTCGGAGGCGGGCCGTGGCCCCCGGCCGTAATTCCCGCGCGAAGCGTCACGCACGTCAGGCATCATCATCTTCGTCATCCCCTCCTGAGCCGCCGGAACGCCGGACGACAACGGTCTGAACGCGCCGGTCGTCGACGCCTTCCACGGTGAACTCCAGGCCGAGCCCCCGATCCTCGATAGAAACCCCTTGCCGGGGAACGGTTCCGTACCGTGAAAACACGAGGCCACCCACGGTCTCCACGTCTTCTTCCTCGACCTGGCAGCCGAACAGGTCTTCCAGGATCTCCAGCGGCGCCCGTCCTTGAAGGCGATAGACGCCCTTGCCAATCTCTTCCCACTCCGGGGGTTGCTTCTGCTCGTGTTCATCCTGAATCTCACCGACGATTTCCTCGAGGATATCCTCCAATGTCACCAGCCCCGCCGTCCCCCCGTACTCATCGATGACGATGGCCATCTGCTGGCGATGCTGCTGGAATTCCCGCAACAGCTCACCGAGCTCTTTCGTCTCGGGAACGACCGGGCACTCCATCATCAGCTCGCCAAGACGGGGGCGCGTCCCGCGCGCCAGATGCTCGACCAGCGACTTGACGTGAACGACGCCCACGACATGGTCGATCGTGTCACGGTACACCGGCAACCGGCTCTTGCGGCTGGACGCGAACGTCTCCATCAGCTCCTCGAACGAGGCGTCCCCGGACACGGCAACGATTTCCGTCCGCGGTGTCATCACCTCGCGAACGACCGTGTCGAAGAAGTCCACGAGCGATTCAACGAACTCCCCCTCCTCACCCTCGAAAATGCCGGCAGCTTCGCCAACGTCGAGAAACGCCTGGATCTCGCGCTCGCTCGCCTCGTCCTCGTCATCGTCGTCCTCCGGCGGCGGTACGGCCAGGCGTCCGCCCCGGCCCAGAATGACGATGGCCGGCAGTACCAGGGGACGAACGAGCCTGAGCAGGAACGCCGCCGTATCCTCGCCCGCGAACCTCACGAACACCGCCGCAAGTCCCGTGGAAAAGCCCCATCCGAGCAACGCGAGCCCGAGGGCGCCGCGCCCGGAAACGGCGGGGAATGCCGCGAGCACGACCCACACGAGCCAGAGCAGGCCCACCTCCAGCCAGCGCAGCACATCGAGCAACCGGGAGAGGGCGAAAGGCGCCGAGCCCGCCACGGGAATGAGATTCTGGTGATCATCCAACAGGCCCTGGAATCGCACGTTACCCATTTCAGCCAGACGCCGGCTCAACGTTTCGAAGACCACCACCACCGCCAGCAGGATGACGCCGGCCAACGTCAACGTCACGGGGTTCAGCAGCCAACCGGCGAGCTGAGCTTCCATCACAGGAGCTCCTCTCTGAGCCGGAGCTCCAGCCGCTCCATCTCCCCGTTGTCGCGCTCGTGATCGTACCCGAGCAGGTGAAGGACGCCGTGGAGCGCCAGCTCCTGGAGCTCCCGGAGGGTCGAATGTCCGAGCTCGCCCGCCTGGCGCCGCGCGGTATCGAGGGAGATCACGATCTCTCCGAGGAGCCGGAACCCATCCGGGAGCCTGTCGCCATCGGGGAAAGACAGCACATCCGTCGGCCGGTCCCGGTCCAGGTACCGCCGGTTGAGCTCCTGGATCCGTGCATCGTCCGTGAGGAGCAAAGAGACCTCCACGTGATCCTGATCCAGGCTGGTGAGCGCCTCACGAACGAGACGACGGAGCGGCCGAGCCGTTGGCCCCTGGGGACGGCGTTGCCAGGCGATGTGAACCCGATTCACTCTTCTTCTTCCTTCCGTTGAAATCAAACCCCGGATAGTCGATCCGGCTGTGGAACATGTTGGTCAAGACCCACAAGAAGGCGGAGCCAACCTTCTCGAGCTCCTTGAACGTGAGCTCCGACTGGTCGAGCTGCCCATCCTCGAGCGCGTCGGTCACGATCCGTTCGATCATGTTCCGGATCTTGCCCGGCATCGGGTTGTCCAGGGTCCTGGCCGCAGCCTCCACGGCGTCGGCCAGTAGCAGGATCCCGAGCTCCTTCGTATGCGGCTTCGGTCCCGGGTACCGGTAATCGCTCTCCCGGATCTCGCCCGGATCGCGGTGCTGCTCCTCGGCCTGTTGCTGGGCCCGCGAGTAGAAGTACCGGATCAGCTTCGTCCCGTGATGGGTGGCGATCGCCTGCCGGATCGGGAGGGGTAACTTCTCCTTGCGGGCGATTTCGAGCCCCTCCTTGACGTGGCTCATGATGACCAGGGCCGACATCGATGGCGTCAGGTGGTCGTGCGGGTTGGACCCGTGCTGATTCTCCACGAAGTATTCCGGTTTGACCAGCTTTCCCACGTCGTGGTAGTAGGAACACACCCTGAGCATCAGCCCATTCGCCCCGATCGCGTCGGCGCCGGCCTCGGCGAGGTTCCCCACCGAGAGCGAGTGCTGGAACGTTCCCGGCGCCTCCAGCGAAAGCCGCCTGAGGAGCGGCAGGTTCTGGTTGGACAGCTCGAGCAGACGGATGTCCGTCGTCACGCCGAAGATCTTCTCGAAAAACGGCAGCAGGAAGGTTGCAATCCCGGCGGCCACGGGACCGCCAACAAAGGCCATCCCCAAACTCAGCGCCACCACGCCGAGCGGGTCCGGCCATCCCCTGTACAGCTCGAGCACGAGTACCGCCACGGCGTTGACGACTCCGACGGCCATCCCGACGCGGGTGAGGACGGCCCGTTCCTTGAACTGTTGCGCGGCGAGGACCCCGGCAAGCCCCGCGGCCAAGGCGTAGAAAACGACGGGCAGGCTGCCTCCCAGCATCAGGGCAACGAGAACGGCCTCGGAGACGGCGAAGAGAATCGCCGGCTCCAGGCCGAGCATCATGAACATGACGATTGGCCCGGCGGCATGGGGCAAGGCCCACAGGAATACCTTTGGAGAGGACAGCAGCGGGCTCTGGCTGTTGAGAGCCAGGGCGTTGGCGAGAGAGACGCCGAACCTGTCCACGGCCGTGAAGATCATCAGGAGAATGAAAACGATCGAGAGATGGTACCTGCGTTCCCGTCCCGGATCGAGCCGTGCGAGGATCTTCCACCAGCCGAGGAGGATCAGCACGACGAGGAGCAGGTACCCCGTCACGGTCGTATAGCCCATCACTTTCCTGCGGGCGTGGTTGACTTCTTCCAGAGCCGCCGACATGGCCGGCGTCACGGCGTCGCCGCGCCGGACGAGCACCTGCCCCCGCTTGAGGATCATGAGCCTGGGCGTGACCTTCTTGGCCGCCCGGGCCCTTCTCGCCGCTGTCTCGGCCCTGTTGAACACCAGGTCCGGCGTGAGGTTGGCCATCAAGAAATGCACGGCCGCCTTGATCCACCGCCTCCGGACCGCATCATGTTCCAGCAGGCGTGCCCGGAGCGCCGGCTCCAGCCCGGAACGGAAATCGATCACCGTCGACAGGTCGTCCAGCGTTTTCTGGGTTTCCGCCAACGTCGCCAGGTTACGGACGGTGACACCGGCCTTCCCATGGCGCTCCATGGCCCGCCAATCGTCCACGACGTGTTGACGGTAGATCTGGTCGACCACGTCGACGAGAGCCTGCTCCAACCCGGAGCCACACTGTGACGACAGGAGGATCCTGGTCACCCCCGCGTCGAGGCTGAGATCCGAAGCCGAGCTCAGGTTGGCCACCGTCAGCTGCCCGCGCTTGAGATCATCCCGGCACACGGCGAACAGGGCGCGGATCCCATCGATCGTCTCCTGACGCAGGCGTGGCTCAAGATCGTACACGGGAAGCACGGCAGCAGCCGCCTCCTGCCGCAGGCGCTGCGTCGCCGCATGATCCGGAATCGCGAGATCCTGGCGAATGATCACGTCGAACGTGGCAACATCTCCGGGCTTCCAGTCCGGGAGCCGGCGGCCCACGCGAGGGACGACCAGCCAGGTGCACAGCAGCACGGCGACGATCGACCAGAGCAGCGGACGCTCAACCGCCCGATCCCACCATCCCGCCCTTTCCTGCAGGCCTCTCTGGATCCGTCCGACGGAGGCGGCGTCCTGTCTACTCTTGGGTTTCTTTTTCTTCATGGTTCCCGGCCCCGGACTGCCGGGCCTCCAACCTCTCATACCGGTCAACGATGCGTTGCACCAGGCGATGGCGGACCACGTCCCGCCGCGTGAACTCGACGAACCCGATCCCATCGACGCCCTGGAGCACGTGCACCGCCTCGACCAGGCCGGAGGCGCGACCCCCGGGCAGATCGATCTGCGTCACATCCCCGGTGATCACCGTCTTTGAATGGAACCCCATGCGGGTCAAGAACATCATCATCTGCTCGTGGGTCGTGTTCTGGGCCTCGTCGAGAATGATGAATGCATCGTTGAGCGTCCGCCCCCTCATGAACGCCAGGGGCGCGACCTCGATCATCTCGTGTTCCATCAGCCGCGAGGTCTTGTCATAGCCGAGGATATCGTAGAGCGCGTCGTAGATCGGTCTCAAGTACGGGTTGATCTTCTCCTCGAGATCCCCCGGGAGAAACCCGAGACGTTCTCCAGCTTCGACCGCCGGACGCGTGAGCACGATACGCCGGACCTGCTTGTCGAGGAGGAACGCCGACGCCATCGCCACGGCCAGGTACGTCTTCCCCGTCCCCGCCGGCCCGGTCGCAAACACGTAATCGTGTTTCATGATGGCCTGGATGAACAACCGCTGGTTGAGGTTCCGCGGCACGACGTGGCGTTTCAAGCTCTCCGGAATGCTGGTGTCGAGAAAGAACTCCACCAGGTCGATATCGGCATCCTCCTCCAGCACTCGCACGCCGGTCCGGAATTCCTCCTTGCCCACATCACAGCCGGCCGCCAGCAAGCGGTCGAACGACTCCAACAGCCGCGCCGCGATCTCCTCCGACTCGGGCTCGCCGGAGACCACGACTTCGCTGCCCCGGGCGTTCACCTCCACCCGGAGCCTCTGCCCGAGGTACCGGAGGTTCTCGTCCCGAACGCCGAACAAACGCTCGGGATGTTTCTGATAAAGCGTTATCTTTCGCATTGAATAACTTTATCTTCGGTCCCAGGGCACGGGCAACCGCCTCGATCCGGCCGCCGGCGGGCGCCGCTAGAAAATGGCCGGCCTCTCATGACGCCGGAACAGGTTCCCACATCCTGGAGGAACCATCCCCCAAAACGGCGAGCTCGCAGGGCACTCCTCGACCGAACACCCGGCCATTGTACCAGCCCGTGAGCCCGTTCACCCCATGCGGTCCGCCCGGATCCCCGCCCACGTCTGCTCCTTGATCCCCAGACGATGGTTGAGCCACCTGGCCAGGACGAACAGCGTGTCCGACAGCCGATTCAAGTAGGCCAGCGCCCCGTCCGGCACGGGCTCCTCGTGCGCGACCGCAACGGCCCGCCGTTCCGCCCTCCTGCACACGACCCGCGCCAGATGGGTCACGCCAGCCGCACGGCTTCCTCCCGGAAGAATGAACGCCTTCAATGGCTCCAGGTCCGATTCCATCTCATCGATCCACGCTTCCAGCGCCCGCGGGTCCCAGGGCGAGGTGCCGCTCCCCAACTTCGCCTCCGGATCGGCGAGGGCCGTGCCAAGCGCGAGGAGCGCCTCCTGAATCTCCACCAGGTGGGCAGCGGCGTCGCGAGGAATGGGCTCCGCCTGGAGCAGGCCGATCACGGAGCTCAGCTCATCGAGCGTGCCGTACGCCTCGATACGCCGGTGATCCTTCGACACCCTGCCACCGGAGACCAGGGACGTCGTTCCAGCATCGCCCGTGCGCGTGTAGATCTTCATACTCGCATGATACATGCTTCCATCGTCATCACGCCGCCCTCGCAACCTTCCCGGCACCCGCCGAACAACCGCGACGCTCGCCGCCCATTCGCCCGGTTCGTGACCACCCGGCCACGTTTGACGTAGACTCTCGCCATGCGAATCCTCACGCGATCCAGTGTCACCCTGCTTATCGCTCTCACCTGCGCCCCCGGAATCCTCGGCGCACAGAGCCTGGAAATCTGGCAGATTCAAGGCGCCGGCATGTCGTCGCCGTACGCCGGCCAGCGCGTCACGACGGAGAACGACATCGTGACCGCCGTAGGTCCACACGGCTTCTTCATCGAGACCCCCCCGGACCGGACCGACGGGAATCCCCAGACGTCCGACGGCATCTACGTCTACACGAACGTCACCCCGACCGTCCACGCCGGCGACCTGGTCGACGTGACGGGAACCGTGAGCGAATACCACGAGCTCACCGAGATCGGTTCGAGCCCCGAGATCACGGTTGCCGGCGCCGGGACGCCCCTTCCCCCTCCCATCGAGCTCGACGCGCACCATCCCTCTCCCAACCGTCCACAGCCCGCAAACGAGCTGGAACGTTACGAAGGAATGCTCGTTCACGTCGCGTCCGGCGTCGTCACCGGCCCGACCGATCGCTACGGAAACTTCACCATCGTCGCCCGGACCACGCGGGCGTTCCGGGAACCCGGCATCGCCTTCCCGGGGCTACCCGGCCTCCCCGTGTGGGACGGCAACCCGGAGGTCCTCGAGGTCGATCCGGGCGCCCTTGGCTTGCCCGAGCAGGAGGTCGCCGCCGGCTCCCCCGTCCGCAACATGACCGGCGTGCTCTCCTTCAGCTTCGGCCGGTACCAGATCTGGCCCGTGGTCCTCGGCGTGACGCAGACCTCGCCGCTGGCCCCGGTTCGGCCCCGCGTGCCGGGCGAGGTCACCGTTGCAACTCAGAATCTCGAACGCTTCTTCGACGACGTTGATGATCCCGAGACCGACGACACGGTTCTCACGAGCGCCGAGCTGGAGACCCGCCTGGCCAAGGCCTCCACGTGGATCCGCCGTGTGCTCGGATCACCGGACATTCTCGCGCTGGAGGAAGTGGAGAACCTCGATGTTCTGCAAGCTTTGAGCGAGAAGATCGAGGCCGACGATCCCTCCGTCCATTACACGCCATACCTGATCCCCGGAAACGACTTTTCGGGAATGAACGTCGCCTTTTTCGTCCGTTCCTCGATCACGGTGGACCAGCTGACACAGCTCGATGCCGACGACACGTTCAATTCCGGCGGAAGAACCTACGCGACCTTCGACAGGCCGCCCCTCATGCTCCGCTGCCGGGCGTCAACGGGGGGCGCTCCATTCCCGTTGACGGTCATTGCCGTTCATCTCCGGTCTCTCAACGGCATCGACGATCCGGACAAGGGCGAGTTTGTTCGCCACAAACGCTTTTTGGAAGCTCTCGACCTGTCGCACGACATCCAGCACCTCCAACAGGGCGAGCCGAACATCCATCTCGTCGTGTTGGGCGATTTCAACGCATTTGGGTTTTCGGATGGGTACGTCGACGTCATGGGACAGGTCACGGGACGGATCGACCCCCTGGGCGCCATGCTTCCGGCAACACCCGTCGTCAGCCCCCCGCTGACCGATGAGGCGGGGTTGCTCCCGCAGGGCGAGCGGTACACCTTCGTCAACGGGGGAAGCGCCGATGACCTCGACCACGTCCTGGTTTCGACCGCGCTCGCGCCCTGGGTACGGGGCCTCTGTCCGGGCCGTGGAGACGCCGATGCGCCCGTCGGGCTCTCGGCCGATCCTTCGACGCCCCTGAGAACGTCCGATCACGACGGGCTCGAGCTCTACCTGATGACCGACCGCAACGGGAACGGCATCCCCGATGATCGTGAGCCGCCCGAAAAAGCGGTGCGCGGCCCCGCCCGGGGACGGGTCCGGGGGGGAGGAACGCCTGAGCTTCAAAGCCGTTCGAGATCCCTGGGGCTGTTGACGTTGCGCCAGGCAGCGGCGAGGTGATCGGGAACGGCGGGCGAGACAACGCCGGGCAGGCCGCGAAGGCGCCGGGGCGCGAGCACGCCTCTCGCCGCAAGGTCCCCGACCATCGCCCGCACGTTCGGCTCGTACACGGCGAGCAGCGGCTCGGCCCTGCCCGACGGCCCGCTGGGAAGAACCGCACGCACCCCGGGAAGGCGCTGGTGGAGAAGCCACCCGATGGCGTCCGGACCGGCAAGCGGCAGGTCGCAGGCGGCGAGGATCCAGGCGGCGTCGGGCGCCCAACGCAGCGCGGCGACGAGGCCGGCCAGGGGCCCGGCGAGGCCTGGCGGATCGGGAAGGCGTTCGAGACCGGCGAGGGCGGCCGGGACGGGCCCGGCGCCGAGCAGCACAACCCGGCCGGTGTGCGGAGCGAGAGCGTCATGAACGATCTCGGCGAAGGTTCTTCCCCTGTGCTCCATCATCTGCTTCGGCCGGCCCATGCGGATGCTGCCGCCACCGATCAGCAGCCCGCCGTAGATGGGACGGGACCGCCACGCTTCGGCCAGACGTTCCTCGATGATGGACAGCAGGCGCTCCGGAAGATGCGGCCCGCGCTCGAGCGCGGCGACAACGTTCTCGGCCCCCGGGGGGGGCCCAACGCCCTCGGCTCCAGTGAGCCAGACCTTCGGCAGCGGCGTTGCCTTGTGGCCCTCCACCAGGACGAGATCACAGCTCGAAAGGAGCCGGTCCACCAACGTCTCGAGGCCTGTGCCTGGACCGGCGTGAAGGTGCCACGCGGTCTGGGCGGGGCCACGCAGGCAGACGTCCGCGCCGGGCCGCCTCCCGGTGCGCGGTGAAGGTTGTGACGGCGCCCTGGATCGTTGCCACCCGGGTGATGAGCCCCGGCGGGAGGGGCACGATTTCCAGCCGTCCGGGGAACCAGGCGGTGAAGACGCGCCAGCCGATGATGGCGTCGACGCTGCCAAGCGCGAGGTAATTGGCGGTCGCCGCGCAGGACCGCGCACGGCCGAGACGCGCCTGGACCGCCGGCGGAACCCCGGCCCGCCGCAGGATCTGCTTGGCATAAAGCCCGACGCAGACCGTCCGCGGCTCAGCGATCGCTGCGCGAACATCCGGACGGGCGAGGTCGGCCAACCCCCCAATGTGCTTGGGGTTTCCGCGCCGGACCAGCAGCGCTGGGACCAGGTAGGCAAAGTCCACCCGCGTTGCCGGATCCACGAGCCGGCGCGCGATCGCGCGCTCGAGGAAGTCTTGACTGCCGGGGAGATAGATGTCGCCACGGTGGGTGAGCTCGAGCTGAGAGAGGAGCGAGCCGGAGCCGCCGAGATCGAGAAGCACCGTGATCCCGAGATCGCGGCGGATGCGCGGGACGGCTCGGGCCAGCACGGGTTCGGAGGCCGAACCCGACAGGACCAGGATCTCGGGCGAACGTCCGGCCGCCGGGGCTATCCCGGCTCCGGCCACGAGGAACGCCGTTCCCAGGACGACGGCGGTGAGGCGCATCAGCGCCTCCCGGCGGCGGATGCGGCCAACGGCAGACACACGCCCCCGGCTCGAGGGCGGCGTTCGTCTCCAGGATGAGCGGCGCCGCCACGCAGGAGCTTGACCGCATGCTCGAGGGCCGGAAGAATCGTCTCGAGGTTTTCGACGGCGGCCTTGCGGCTGCCCGGAAGATTGACCACCAGGGTGGAACGAAGGATGCCGCAGACGCCGCGCTGGAGCAGGGCGTGGGGCGTGACCCGGGCCGACGCCGCACGCATCGCCTCGGCCAGCCCGGGCGCCTCGCGCTCGATCACGGCCCGGGTGGCCTCGGGCGTGACGTCGCGAGGCCCCATGCCGGTGCCGCCGGCTGTGAAGACCAGGTCCAGCCCGCGGCCAGTGAGGTCCATGAGCATCGCCTCCAGCCGCGCGCGGTCGTCCGGCTCGATGCCGGCGAAGCCGATGTTTGCACCGAGCTTCTGTTGCAAGATAGCCACCACAGCGGGCCCGGCGGTGTCGGTGGCGGTACCGGCCGAACAGCTGTCGGAGACGGTCAGCACCGCCGCCTGGATCGTCTCGCGGGGGACCCGGCGACCCACCTCGAGCGGGGTTCCCGGTCTCACCTCGCCGCTCGTCAGGGCGCGGGCGAAGATCCCCGCTCGTGGCATGATGCAATCTCCGGTGCGCTCGTAGATGGCGCAGCGCGTGTGGCAGACCTTGCCAATCTGGGTGATCTCGAGCTCGACCTCGCCGGCGACGACGCGGCTGCCAATGCCAAGGGAGTCGAGGTCCAGGCCCTCGGTCACCAGGTTCTCGCCAAACGCCCCCGGCGCGAGGTCGAGGCCCTCGGCGCGCATGCCGTCGATGTCGGCCTCAGCCAGGAGGCTGACCTGGCGGTGCCAGGCGCCCGCGTGGGCGTCGCCCTCGAGCCCGTGGCCAGCGATGATCCGGGCGCTTTCGACCGCGCGCTTGACGGTCCCCCTCTTCTTCGAGGCGCAGACGTGCTTGATCACGGCGTCAGTCATCGGGATCCTCCGTGGCTACGTAGTGGCCGGACCGCCCCCCCGATTTCTCCAGGAGACGGACGCCGGTCAATCTCATGGTCTTCGAGAGCGCCTTCGTCATGTCGTAGAGGGTGAGCCCGGCCACTGCAACCGCCGTCATGGCCTCCATTTCGACCCCGGTCGGCGCCCGCGTCGAGGCTTCGGCGACGATGCGGATCCGGTCGGCGCCGGGCTCGAAGTCGATTGCGACATGATCGAGCGGCAGAGGGTGACAGAGGGGGATCAGCGAAGCGGTCCCCTTCGCAGCCATGATCCCCGCGATCCGCGCGGTCTCATAGACGTTGCCCTTGGGCGTATCGCCGGATCCGACAGCCACCATCACCGCCCTGCCGGTGACCAGGAAACCTTCGGCGACGGCGCGTCTCCGGGTTTCCGGCTTGCCGCCAACATCGACCATACGCGCGGCGCCATTCTCGTCAATGTGGGTTAGGTTACCCATCTCATCCTCCCACCGCCACCATGGGCAGGCGCGTGTTCATACCAGCCGGAGGCCGCTTGCCATCGAGGTACGCGTCGAGACGGCGCCGCGCCGCGGCGGCGTCCTCTGCCAGGAGCTGGGCCAGCTCCAGGGGACGCGGATCCATGAGGCAACGCCGGAGGCGTCCCCGGGCGTCGAGCCTCAGCCGGTTGCACGCCGCGCAGAAGGGGCGCGACTGTGGCGTGATCCAGCCCACGGTGACCTCCCTCCCCCGCCAGCGAATGCGGGTGCGGCGCGCCGGCGCGGACGGCGGCCCGGCAACCGGTTCGACCAGGGTTCGCCGCTCCAGCCAGGCCTGCACGGTGAACGCCCGGACCAGCTCCGTCGCTGCCCAACCCGCCTCGGTCCCCGTTCGCATCAGCTCGATGAAGCGCACCTCGACGCCGCGCGAGGCGGCGAAACCGAGGAGAGCTGGCACGTCATCGCGCCAGGAGGAGGCGAGGAGAACGGCGTTGAGCTTGAGCGGAACGAGGCCCGCGGCGAGGGCCGCGTCGATCCCGGAGACGGCGTCCACCACATTGCCTCCACGCGTGAGTTGCGAGAAGCGGTCCGGGTCGACGGTGTCGAGCGACACGTTGACCCGGTCCAGGCCCGCGGCGCAAAGCTCTTTCGCATGCGCAGCCAGGAGCGAGCCGTTGGTCGTCATCGAGATCTCCTCGACGCCGGGGACCGCGCGGAGCTCCTTGACCAGAACGGCGAGGCCGAGCCGGGCCAGGGGCTCGCCGCCGGTGAGCTTGATCTTGCCAACGCCGAGCTCGGCATCGAGCCACCCGACGAGCGCGGCGAGCCTCTCCAGCGGCAGCAGGTTGGCATGCCTGACAAGACGAACGCCGTGCGGCGGCATGCAATAGCGGCACCGGAGGTTGCAGCGATCCGTGACAGAGAGACGAACGACGTGGCCGTCAGCCGGCATCGGTCCGGTCCAGTTGCGCGTGGGAAACCGCCACCTCGCGGAGACAGCCTACTCGCCCCCACCTTGTGGCCGGGACATGCTTGGGCGTCACACTGCCTCCTTTCCAAGCCGGGAGGTCGTGCCGTTTCCGGCGCGGCCCTTGGGGCTCCGGGACCGCTCGCGGCCCCGCCCGCCGCCCGCCGCGCCCTAGGAAGCTCCCGTAGGCCCGACAGATCGGAGACTTGCACCTTTGTAACTTGAGCAAACACAAAAATCAAGTCCTTGCACGCTCCACCGCTGCGCCGTCATGCTCGCCCACGTGATGTATCATGCGCGCTACGAGTAGCTTGGCAGATGCGACGGAACGATTCCCACCGCAAGGCCTTGAGAGCCGATTCCAGGGGCGTTCCCGGAAAGACGACCTCGGCGGAGATCCCGGCCCATCCGTCTGGCGGCATGCCGAGCAACCTGCGGGGACGCCGAGACGCGAAGCCCACCCAGGGCCTCCAGTGACCGGCAGGAACGCGTTCGTCCCCTCCGGCGTCGCTCACAGCGGGTAGCAGAGCACGATCTCTCCATCGTCGAGCCTGGCGCCAGGCTCGAGCCGGGCCAGCGCGTTGGCCGCGGCGCCGGCCGCCACGTCGTGCGACCCCTTCCATTCCAGGATCGTGACCCGGGTGCGGGCCTTATCATGAACGAGCTTCGCCGGCCGGAGCACGGTTCTGCGCCCCGCGTTTGCGGCCGGCGCCGTCAGCTCCGCCGCGACCAGCTCCTCGTCGAAGGCCCCCGGGTCCCCGGCGAGCGTCCGGAGCAGCGGAAAAGCGTAGAGCCTCCAGCCGGTCAGCACGGCGAGGGGATTTCCCGGAAGGCCCACGAGCCAGGCGCCGTCGAGACGCGCGGCAAGCACCGGCTTGCCGGGCTTCTGGTTGACGCGATGAAAGAGAATCTCTCCGCCGAGCTCCTCGACCACGCCTGGCACGAGGTCGCGATCGCCGACAGAAACGCCGCCTGTCGTCACGACGAGGTCAGCCCCGGCGCGTGCTCTCTCCAACTGAGCCCGGAGCGCCCGGCGATCGTCGACGACACGCAGGCGACGCGGAGGCGCCAGGCCAGCGCCACGCGTCAAGGCGTCGAGGAGCGGACCGTCCGAGTCGAGAATCTGTCCCGGGCTGGGAGCTGTTCCCGGCCCCGCAAGCTCCGAACCCGTGGAGATCACCGTCACACGGGGCTGGGGAATCACCACGACGCTCACAGCGCCGCCAGCGGCGAGCAACGCCACGCGCTGTGGGGTCACCACGTCCCCCGGCCGGGCCAGCTCCTCGCCGGCGCCAAAGAGCTCCCCACGGCGGCGCACGTTGCTCCCGGCCGGGAGCGGCTGCAGGTGGACCGCGCCGCCTTCGGCGGGCTCCGCGAGCTCCTGCTCGATGACGGTATCCGCTCCCCCCGGGAGGAGGGCGCCAGTGAAGATCCGTGCGGCCGCGCGTCGAGGCAGGGGCGGAGGGACCGTTCCGGCCGGGACCTCGAAGAGCACTGGCAGGGCGGCGCTCGCGGTGACGTCGGCCCCGCGCACGGCGTAGCCGTCCATGGCCGAAACGTCGGCGGGCGGTAGATCGACGCCGGAGAAAACCGGGGCCGCAAGCCGACAGCCCAGGGCCTCGGAAAGCGGAACGCGGCGCACCGGCAGGGGGCGGGCCGCGGCGGCGATTGCGGCACGGGCATCGTCGAGAGTGATCATGGACCCAGGATACCGGAACGCACGGCGAACGCCGGACGGCATTACCACCTGGTCAACCAATTACCGCCTGGTAACAACACAGGCTGATGCTCAAGTCATCCTACGAGGCGCAGCAGGCGAACCCTGGAGGCGGATGCTGGAGATCGAAAGTGGCCGGTACCCCAACGCCAAGCGTTCCTTCTGCACGATGCCGTGCAACCACCGCGCGGAGCCGGCATGCATGGCGAGCTGCCCAGTGGACGCGATCACCGAACGCGAGAAGGACGGCATCGTTTTGGCCAGGCCGGTCGTCCACATTGGCTCAACGATCTGTGGGTTCAACCTGATCCGCGAGGAGAGGACGGATCTTCTCGCGGGTGGGCCATGCCCCGGCCATCGCCAGCAGGGCGGCACCGCCAAAGACCAGAACCCACATCAGCCGGCCGGACACGAGGCTGAGGATCAACCCGAGGATGGCCGCTGCCTCGTGCAAGGCGAATCCGATGATGTAGGCAGTCTGAATGGACTGCTGGGTCCCGCCGGGGCTGCCGACGTTACCCGGCTGTGCGGCGCGGCCCAGCATCGCCTTCGGTAGCTGGTTCCCGCCCACGATGAGCAGGACGGCTGCCGCCGCCAGCGCCCACGGTACGGCCGGCGGAAGCAGCGTTGCCATGTTCGCGGCCGTTCCCTGCCGGATCAGCACCCAGGCTATGCCAACGTAGACCAAGACCGATGCGGCGATTCCGCCACAAATGATCTGCAGCCTGAGAAGACTCGCCGCAAAACGTTCGTCATCCATCGCGTTTCCTCCTCGTCCTCCACACCTGCCGGGCCGAGCTTGCGACGGGCTCCCGCGCTTGGCTCGCCCCGGCGTCTTCCACCGTCACGCCCCGCCTGGTCTCGCCCACTTCCCGGTGCAACCGCGTATACGCCTCGACAACGCGGTTCCCCTCGCGGCGGCGCGCCGGCAACGTGCCTCGAGCTGGCCCCGCCGTGACCGAAACACCACATCGCACGGCGCCCCACCGTCTCGCTACACGGGGCTGTGAGATATGCGGGCCAGGCCGCGAGAAACAGAGCTTCGATCGACAGTCTACCGCAACACTGTTTCGTACGGGCGTGTCGAGGACGCGCACGATGCAGCCGGGAAACGTGTGCCCCCGGGGGGGGCGCACTACCGGGAGACGCGTTGCGATCACGGGCGAATGCCCGGCAGCCGACGTGAAGGCGGGCCGTTTCCGGGACGACCTGTATATCGCCTTCGCGTCGTTCCCATTACGGTGCCGCCGCCGCGGGAACGTCCAGGCGACATTCCCCTGCTCGCCCAATACTTCGTGCGCCGCCCCGCCGTTGATTCCAGTAGCGAGACGTGTCAGCTCGTGCAGGACCCGCCGCTTTGGACATGGGTCACCACGATGTCGTCCACATACCAACCCTCGCCGGTGACCGATCCGTCCGTGGAGAAATTCCAGCGAATAATGACGGTCTGACCGGCGTAGGGGCTGAGGTCCACAGTGTAGGGCGTAAACGTCAACTGACCGGTTCCGGTGTACGCCTCCTGCCGGTTCTCGTAGCCGCAGGCGTTGGAGGACTTCCGGAACGTTCCGGGATACCCCTCGACCGGCGTCAGTGCCTTCCAGGTAGCCCCGCCGTCGGTGGAAACCTCCACGACCCCGCCGTCATAGCGGTCCTCAATATCCCACGCCGTGGCGTAGGTGAGCTGGGCTGCCGCGCCGGCGGTGAGGGTGAGCTGCGGCGTGGTCAGGGCAGCGCAGAGGTTGTTCGCGTACCCGGAGAAGTAGCTGTCAGCGCCGGTGTTGCTTCGAGCCGACGAGATGCTCCAAAGGCCGCTCATCGTCATGGGCGGATCTCCGCTCTCGGCGCCCGCGGCCCAGCTGCCGTCGGTGAGTGGGCCGGTTGGGCTGCCGCTCTTCTCCACGGTGTTGCCATCCTCGACGCCGTTCGACTGGTCGGTGGCTCGGACGATGTAGTAGTAGGTCGTGCCGTGGACGAGCCCGCCGCTGTCGGTGTACGTCGTCCCGGTGATGCCGCTGGCGATCTGGTTCCCCGTGCCAGGTGTGAAACCGGAGGCCGTCGAGCGGTACACCGAATAGGTGATCGCGCCGCCGCAGTTGGACGTCGCCGGATTCCATGCGAGATCGAGGGAACACGTCGAGGTGCCACTGCTCGTGACGGACTGGATCCCGGCGAATGTCGGCGCCAGGGCACACGTTCCGGCGGCAGTGGCCGAGGCTTCGTTGGAGTACCCCGATTCGCAGCTCGCGAACGCGGTAACGACGTAGTAGTACGTCACGCCGCCGCTGACGCTACCGTCGGAGTACGAGGTCGCTGGCGCCGCCACGGTGGCGATCTGTCCGTACGGACCACCCGAGGTCTCGGAGCGATAGACCCGGTACTCGGTGGCGCCTGAGACGTTGCCCCAGCTCAGGTCGATGACGTTCGTCCCGGTCGCGGAGGCCGCCAGCCCGGCTGGAGCCGGCGTTCCGCACGACGAGCAGCTGGGAAACTTGAAGGCCGCGATCCGAGTGCTCCAGTTGAACACGCCGTCCTGTGTGAGGTACTCCTGCGTGTACCAGAACGTGCAGTCATCGCTGGGATCGACGCTCATGGAGGAGTAGTCACCCCAGCGGGAAAGCGCTTGGCCGCGGTAGCGGATCTGAGAGCCGGTGCCGGCGATGATGGACGACTCGCCCTGGGTGAGCGTGCCCAGGGGGTCTCCAGCGAGCTGGCCCGCGTACCGGATCGAGGGGTAGGTGGTGTCGCTGGACACGCTGTAACCGAGCGCGATGTCGCCAGCCTGATCCATGGCGATGCTACCCATCCACCGGGCGTCGGAATCCGGGGAGTAGGTCCCGGTCTGGTAGACGACCGGCGTCGACCCGGGGTTCCGGATTTCGTACCAGCGCACCGCGCTGGGCACCCCGCTACCGCCGTCCACGGAGTGATTCACGAGCAGCACGTCGTGGTCGCCCGGAAAGTTGCGGTACGCGAGACGGTACATAAGCCGGTCAGCGAGCGAGTCCAGCTGGATCTTCGTGCCGGGCTGAGGGATGCAGGTGCCACCGTTGCACGCCTCGGTAAAAGAGGCCACCGGGAGAACGGTGGGCCCCGTCAAGGTCGAGGCAGCCGTGCCCGCCCAGTCGACGTGAAGCTTCCACAGGAGGAGGCTCGCGCCATCGCCGCCCTTGGCGAGGACGAAGGCCGGCGAGCCGGAGGGTGGAAGGTCCGGCCCATCGAGATCCGACGGGAGCAAACCACCGTAGGATGAGAACGGCCCAAAGCACTGGGTCGCGGCGTTGGGATCGTTGGCAATCATCGCCGCGCGGTCGTAGACGCAAATCTCGCCGCCTGCAAAACTGTTGCCCGAAAACATGTTGTAGGTGAAATAGTAGCCGTCGGGCCAGACACCCATCTTCGGGTAGTCGTTGAACGTGGCGAAGGAGTAGTCGTACAGGTTCCAGGCGCCAAGCGGGTCTGCCGTCTGCGAAACGGCGATGCACTGATGGTAGTTCTGGTCGACGGTCTGCGAAACGGCGAATTGGGTCATGATCCAGCGGTGGGCCATCTGGTCGTACTGCACGATCGGATCGCCATCGTTGTCGGCGGCGCACTCCCCGCCCAGGCTCTGCCAAAGCGTGTTCCCCGCAGCCGGCCCGTACACGGCGGTCCCGGTGGCCTTATCGAAGATGGCGAAGGACGTGTTGACCCACTGAATGTAATAGGTAAGACCGACGTCGCCGTTGGTGTCGGGCGGTGCGCTGTTGACCGTGAACGAGCCCTGCGGACCTGAGAAACCGAGGCCGACCCCGGCGAAGTTGACGCTGGTCGATGGCATGGCCTGTGTGCCTTGGAAAGTCTGGTAGGTGGTTCCCGTCTGGCTGCCGAGACCTTTGTGGCCGGTGGCCGGAGGCATGTTGAGCCCTGGCGGCAGCTCGTGCTCCGGCATGAGGCGGATCTTCCGTGGCGGGGGTATCGCCTTCACGCTTCGCAGAGGAGGCGACACGGCGTGCCGGCTCGGCACTTTGATCTTCGGACCGTTGGCCGCCGACGCCGGCCCGGTCCCCGCTGCAAGAGCGATGCTGACGAGTAGTAAAAGCCCCATCAGTGGAGCACGAATGATCCCTTCCTTCCTCAAACTCATGCGATTCTCCTCTCACCGGTTCCTGGCGAAGTAATGTTCGTTGCAGATCGTATACCAGAGACGGTGCGAGGTTTCAAGAGAAGCGGAGCTCCGGGGCGGACGACATCGTCTTGCGCGGGGCCGACGGCGACGTGCGCACCTACGGTCTGCCGGCCCGTGGGAGAAAACAACGGCGGTGCAGGGGAGCTCGGAACGCAGGCTGGCCGCGCACCGTGAAGCCGAGGTGCCGGCACCCAGATCGCGCTACGCAGCAGGCCAGCGGTGACCCATCCGGGCTGGCTACTCTTCCCCCTCCGAGAACGGCTTGAGGAGATGGGCGCGGGTTGGATGGCGGAGCTTGCGCAGCGCCTTGTACTCGATCTGCCGGATTCTCTCGCGGGTGACGTTGAAGGTCCGGCCGACCTCTTCCAGGGTGTGCTCGGTGCCATCGCCGATGCCGAAACGGAGCTTGAGAACCTGCTCTTCGCGGGGGGTCAACGACTTGAGCGCCTTGTTGGTGTGCTCCTTGAGGGTCTGCATGATCACGGAATCCATCGGCGAAATCGTGTTGATATCCTCGATGAAATCGCCCAGGTGGGAATCCTCTTCCTCGCCGATCGGCGTTTCCAGGGAGATCGGCTCCTGGGAAATCTTGTGGATCTTGCGGATCTTCGAGACCGGCATCTCCATGCGTTCGGCGATCTCGGCCACGCTGGGCTCCCGCCCGAGCTCCTGGACGAGCATGCGCGTCGTGCGCGTCAGCTTGTTGATCGTCTCGATCATGTGGACCGGGATCCGGATCGTCCGCGCCTGGTCCGCGATGGCGCGCGTGATCGCCTGGCGGATCCACCAGGTGGCGTAGGTCGAGAACTTGTAGCCCCGCCGGAACTCGAACTTGTCCACGGCCTTCATCAGTCCGATGTTGCCCTCCTGGATGAGATCGAGAAACTGGAGCCCGCGGTTCGTGTACTTCTTCGCAATCGAAACGACCAGCCTCAGGTTCGCGACGATCAGGTCCTGCTTGGCACGATCGGTTTCGGCTTCACCCTTGCGAACCTCCATGAGGAGGTTCTTGAGGTCCTCGTAGGAGATCTGGAACTGGTCTTCGAGGCGGTCCAGCTCGTCCTCGTACCGCGTGATGCGGTCGAGGTAGAACTTCCGGCGCTCGCGGTTGCGCTCCTGCTGTACCTTCTTGCGGTCGCGCATGATCGTACCCACGGGGATGGAGAACCGCCGTTCGACCTCGTGGAGGAACGTCAACAACCGGTTCCGGGTCGTCGTCGTGAAATCGATGCGCCGGACGAGGATGGCGATGTCGGCGGTGTTGGCATCGATCTTGTCTGCCAGCTCCTCGTACCGCTTGCCGCCTTTCTTGCACCGGCGAAGGCGGCGGCGCAGCTCCCGCGACTCTTCGTCGAGCTTCTTGATCGCAGCGAACAGCCGGAGCGTTTCCTGGACCCGTTCCTGCCCCCGCTCATCGAGGTCGACGTTCTCGCTCTGCAACAGCTCGCGGACCCTGCGGCGTTCACGCCGGGCGTGCTCGTTGGTCCTGAGAAAGATCTCCAGCAGGTCGGGCTCTTTCGAAAGCGCGATGAAGACACGGGCCTCCCCCGCCTCGATCCGCGTCGCGATCTCCACCTCGCCCTCGCGGTCGAGCAGCTTGACCGTGCCCATCTCCCGCAGGTACATCCGGACGGGATCGTTCGTCTTCTCGAGTTGCTGGGCCGGACGCGTCGCCCCTTTGACTTCGGGCGCCGCCGGTTTCTCCGTGGCTCCCGTCCCGCTCCGGGTTTCGGCCGTTTCTCCTTCAAGAGCTTCCGCTTCTGTCACGTCGATCTCGAGCTCGCTCAGCCGCATGTAGATCTCGTCGAGCTCCTCGGCAATCCCGGTCACCTCTTCGGGGAGGTTCTCGTAAAGCTCCTCGTACAGGATGTACCCGCGTTCCTTGCCCGTCTGAATCAACCGGTTCAATTCGGGATACTTTTCTTCAATCAGCACGCGTTCAACCTCCTGGAATCATCATCGCGGCCGGCCGGCGCCCGGGCACACGTTGCACGCCGCTTCCGTTCGTTTTGGATGTCTTACAACCGTATTGCAGGGAAGATCCTTTTCTTGCCCGCCATGTTTTCCCGAACGCCGCGGACGCATCTTCATGTAAGGTCATTGAGAAATGGGAACCTCCGTCCCCTCCGCTGCAGGCAATATGGGGCATCGCCTCGAATTTGGCAACTCAAAGCTCGGGGAGGTTGAGGAGGATCCGCCGTTTTTCCTCCTGGAGCCGGGCAAGCTCCTCGAGATCGCCGCGCGCCGCGGCCGCCTCGATCCGGGGTTGCAACCGCCTCGATTTCTGGTCGGCCTGGCGTTTGAGCAACATGGTGACCTGGGCGCGGATTCCCTCCTCGGTCAGTGGTGGCTGCCCGCTGAGGCTGAGCTCTGCCATCACGTGCACGAGCTCGGGGTCCTCACAACCTCCCACGAGCGCCTTGACCGCGTCGGCTCCGAGCATGGCGCCGGCCGAGCGGAGAAGCTCGAGGATCTGCCGCGCCACCTGCGACCCGAGAAGCTCCACGTCGACCACCTCGAGAATCTTCTGGCGCCACTCGTCGCTGGATTCCAGCACGATCCGGATCAGCTCGCGCTCGCCAGGCGGAAGCGTGGGCGCACGGGCGGCCATGTACGGCGAGGATCCGGCGGGGCCTCGGGGCTCGCGGCGCCGGGCGCTCTCGCGCAGCACGTCCATCGGGAGGTCGAGGCGGCGGGCCAGCTCCTCCAGGAGCGCAAACCGCGCGACCGGGTCCCGCGCCGACCCGACCAGCGGCGCCAGCGCCACGCCGGCCCGCCTGCGCTCGTTCGGATCCTGCGGCAGATCCCGCAGGAGAAAGTCGAGCAACGGCGTTGGCCGCTCGAGCATGGCGGAAAACGCCTCGGGACCCTCCTCACGCACGATATCGTCGGGGTCTTTCCCGCTCGGAAGCGCGATGATGGCGACCTCGAGCCCGGCCGCAAGGAGCACCTGGGCGCCGGCGGCCGCGGCCTTCCGGCCCGGCGCGTCGGCGTCGTAGCACAGGAGCACCCGCGGTGCCAGGCGACGGAGAATCCGCGCGTGCTCCGGGGTCAGCGCGGTGCCGAGCGTGGCCACCGCCTGACCGATCCCCGCGCGGTGCAGCGACAGGCAATCGAAATACCCCTCGACGACGACGGCGAATCCTGCGTCCCCCATCGGGCGGCGCGCCTTCGGAAGCATGAACAGCGTCGACCGCTTGTGGAAGAGCGGGGTTTCCGGGCTGTTGAGATACTTGGGCTCCCCCTGGCCAAGGAGCCGGCCGCCGAACGCGATCAGCCGGCCGTCGCTCCCGTGGATCGGGAAGGTGATCCGCTTGCGGAAGCGGTCGTACGGACGGTTGCTCCGCTCCCCGACGAGCGCCAGGCCGGCGTCGACGATGGCGCCTTCGGTATGACGGCCAACGAGATGCGTGAGTAGCGCGTCCCACGAATCCGGGGCGAAACCAAAGCCGAAGGCCTTCCACGTATCCGGTCCGAAGCCGCGTCTTGAGAGCTCCTCCCGCGCCTCCCGGCCGGCGCTGCCCGCAAGCTGCGCCTCGAAAAACGCCTGCGCCTCGACGAGCAACGTCCTGATCTGCTCGGCCTGCCGGCTGCGCCGGCGCGCGTCCGGCGTCTTCGGGGGCAATTCGACGCCGAAGCGCCGCGCCAGCTTCTCGACCGCCTCGACGAAATCGAGATGCTCGAGCTCCATGACGAAGCGGATCGTGTCGCCGCCCGCGTGGCACCCGAAGCAGTAGTACAGCCCCCGCTCCGGGTCCACCGAGAACGACGGCGTCTTCTCTTCGTGGAACGGGCACAGCCCGGTCCAGCGGCGTCCGCGGCGGGTGAGACGGACGTGCTCGCCGACCACCTCGACGATGTCGGCGGCCTCCCGCACCCTGCCGAGCACCTGCGGGTTCAGATCGACGTTACCCGGCATATCTCACACCCTTCCCGCTGCGAGAGCGGGCACGCCGGCCATCTCGGCATTTCTCCGGGCGGCGGCGCCTTGGCCGAGATGGCGCCCTGACCGGCGTCTCCGCTCTCTCGCGACGAACGTTCCCGAGATACGCGGGTTACCCATCCTCGATCCCCTTGAGCCGGACCTCCGTGGCGCCGGTGCCGCCGCGCGCCTGCGGCGGGTGTGAGAATGATCTCACGGCCGGATGCGTGCTACACACCTCCCGCACCATCGCGCGCAACCTGCCCGTGCCGTGCCCGTGGACAATCCTCACCTCGGCCTTGCCCGCGGCGAAAGCACGGTCGAGGTACCGTTCGAGCTCTTCCCGGGCACTCTCGACGTCCATCCCGCGGAGGTGGATCTCGCCCGGGATCGACTCATCGACGTCGACGTCGACCCGGACCTGGCGGGCTTCCGGCGCGGTCACACCGAGAGCCACGCGCGCCACGTCGCCGGCGTCGACCCAGAGCCGCTTGTCGCCCACGCTGACCTCGACCCGAGAGCCCCGGACCTGCCGCACGGCGCCCGTCCCACCGAGGAGTCCGACGCGGACGGTATCTCCGGGTTGGAGCCCGGGTGGTCCGGCCTCGGGTTGCCGGCGCTCCGGCGCCCCGAGCGCCGCCGCCTGCGCCCGGAGCTGCTCCCGGCGCTTGCGCCCGAGGTGGCGTCGTTCCTTCTCCGCCCTCTCGATCTCCGCCAGGACGGCGTCGAGCTGCATCCGGGCCCGCCGACGTAACGTTTCACGCTCCGCGTCGAGCTCCTCCCGGAGCCGCGCGCGCTGCGCCGAGAGCTTCTCCCGCTGGGCCGCGAGGGCGCGATGTCGATCCTCGAGCTCCCTCTCGCGCCGGGCCAGCCGGCTCTTGTGATCCAGAAGCTCGCCCTCCAGCCGCTCCAGGCGCTTGAGCCAGTGTTCGAGCTCGAGGTGCTGACCGCCGAGCAGCTCCTGCGCACGGGCGATGACCGCCAGGGGCACGCCGACGGAGGCGGCGATCTCCAGCCCGTGCGAACGGCCCGGACGCCCGATGTGGAGCCGGTAGGTCGGCCGGCCCGCTCCCTCGTCGAACTCCATCGCCGCGTTTTCCATCCCGGTCGCCGCGCTGGCGTTCATCGCGATCGACGCGAGGTGGGTGCTGGCAATCGTCAGCGCGCCGCGCACCGTCAGCTCTTCCAGAACGGCGAAACCGAGCGCCGCGCCCTCCAGCGGATCCGTGCCAGCGCCGAGCTCGTCCAGGATGACGAGCGTCCCGGGATCCGCGGTTGCGAGGATCCCGGCGAAGGCCGACATCGTTCCCGAAAACGTGGACAGGTCCGCGCCGACGTCCTGCTCGTCGCCGATGTGCGTCTCGAGCGCATCGAACGCGGGAATCCCGGTCCCCGGATCGGCCGGCAGGGGGATGCCGGAAAAAGCCATCAGGACGAAGAGCCCGACCGTCTTGAGCACGACGGTCTTGCCACCGGCGTTGGGTCCCGAGATCAGGAGGGTCCGGACCCCCTCGGGAAGGCGGAAGTCCAGGGGCACGGCCGGGTGAGCCGCACGATCCTCCGGCTCGCCGAGCACCTCCCGGCGCAGCAGCCGCAGGCGCTCGTCGAGCAGCGGATGCCGGGCGTTGACCAGGATGAGCTCGGAAGCCTCCCCCGGAACGGCGACGTGGCCCTCCACGATCCGGCCGAAGAGCGCCTTCGCCTGCGCCGCGTCGAGCCGCGCCAGTACGCCCGCCGCCGCGGCCAGCTCCTCCCTGCGGGAGGCGAAGGCCGACGCAACCTCGCCGAGGATCCGCTGCACCTCCTCCTGCTCGCGCGCGACGGCGTCCGCGAGGTCGTTGTTGAGCTCCACGATATCGTACGGTTCCACGTACAGGGTGGCGCCCGAACCCGAGCTGGACAGGACCAGCCCCCGTACCTCGGACCGGGCCGCACGCCGTACCGGCAGGCAGTAGCGGTCGCGGCGAAGGGTGGGCGGCGCATCGGTCACGGCACCGGCGCTAGAACGCCGGATCACCTCCAGCCGCTGGAGGATCTCGTGGCGGGCGCGGGCGCTCTGACGCCGCAACGACGCGAGCTGAGGCGAGGCCGAATCGGGAATCCGCCCGTCCCGGCCGAGGCGCGCTGAAGCCCACCCCACCAGCCCCTGGGTGTCCGGCAGACGCTCGCCGAGATCGTGGAGCAGCTCGAGCTCCCCCGGCAGCGCGAGGAGCGTGCGCCGGACCGACGCCACGCGCCGGGCAAGGGCGAGCAGCGCCATCAGCTCCTCGATCGACTGCGGGGGCGGCGCGGCGGGATCGAGCCAGGGCGCCGCATCGTCGAGGCCGGCGAAGGAGAGCGTGCCCTTTTCGGCCAGCATTGCCTGGACCTCGATCGTCAGCCGGGCCGACAAGACGCCCTCCCCGGGGGTGGGGAGGGCGTCGACATGACGAATGAGCGAGCGGCCAGCTTCGCTCCGTGCGAACGATGCGACCAGCGCCAGGACGCGGTCGAGCTCGAGCTCAGTTGCGGCGCGACGCTGCACGGGGCGATCTTAGAGCAGGCCGGCCCGGCGCTGCTTGGCCATCTTTCGAAGCATCTTCTTACGAGCTTGGATCAACTGCCGTTTCCTCTGCTCAGAGGGCTTCTCGTAGAAGCGGCGGCGCTTGACCTCGGAGAGGATGCCCGCTTTCTCGCACTTGCGCTTGAAGCGGCGCAGTGCCTGCTCGAACGACTCATTGTCGCGAACGGTTACACCTGTTGGCATCCGGGTTCACCCCCTCCCCCGCGCCGGTTTGATGCACTTCTGCATCACGCAGGAACGCCAGAATACCATTCACCGCCAGGCAGGGTCAACTTGGGCGGCATGACCGACAAGGACCCTATTGCCCGACATCGGCATCCGAGTCACGGCCCGTACAGGAGGAGGTTGAAGTTCTTGGTGAGGAAGACCGCCATCTGCGAGCGCGAAACGGAATCGTTTGGGCAGTAGTTCCCACCACCGCACCCGGCTGTGACTCCCTCGGCTGCCAGCTCCTCGATCCAATCCACCGCAAATCCGCCCGGACAAGCAACATCGTTGAACACTCCGGTGCACGGCGGCGGGGTGTAGGTCGAACCGTGCTTCGCCTTGAGCAGAAATACCGCCATCTGCGAACGACTCACTGGGCTTCCGGGACAGTAGTTCCCACCACCGCACCCGGCCGTGACTCCCTCGGCTGCCAGCTCCTCGATCCAGTCCACCGCGAATCCGCCCGGACAAGCAACATCGTTGAACACTCCGGTGCACGGCGGCGGGGCGTAGGTCGAACCGTGCTTCGCCTTGAGCAGAAATACCGCCATCTGCGAACGACTCACGAGATTGCCGGGGCAGTAGTTGCCACCGCCGCACCCGGCCGTCACGCCGGCATGGAGCATGGTCTCAATAAAACGGTATCCGAAGGCGCCGGGCGCCACGTCCCCGAAGCTCGCCCCAACGTGCACGGTCCATGTCTTGACCTCGCCGGTCGAGAGAACCTCTTCAAACCTCGCGTCCCAGTGCAGCGCCGGCCGGCTTGCTGGGACAGTGACCCCCACCTCATAACAATCCATGGAGCCGTCGCTGCATGTGGCGCTCGCACCGGCCCCAACCGTCCCATAGTCCGCCTCGGTAACAGTCGTCGAATAGGTGGCGCCGGCCGGCCCAATACATCCGCCAGCGTGCCCCGTGAGCGTCTGTGGGCCGCCGGTCAGGTTCTCCCACGAAGGTACGAGCGTCACCGTTTCTCCGGGCTCAAGAACGCCGTTAAGATCGCCGGTCGTCCCGGATTCCATCGCCTCGTCCACCGCAAGCGCCACCGGTGGCAAGTCGAGGTACCGGTATCCCGCGGCTAGTGTCGAGCTGCCCGCCGGCGTGGTCACCACGACATCCGCGGCGCCCGGCACCCCGGCTGGCGTGATCGCCTCGATGCGCGAGCCGGAGGCTACGATCACACCCGTCGCCGGGTTCCCACCCACGCTCACGGTGGTCGTCGCTCCTGCCAGACCCGTTCCCATGATGACGATCTTCTCCCCTCCCGCCGTGGAGCCCTCGGACGGGCTCACCGAGGTCGCCAACGGTGCGGCGTTGCCCGGCACATAGACCAACGTCCCCCGAGAGATATAGCTCGACGCAACGGTATTGGCATTCGTGTCAGGATTCCCAACACCATCGAAGTTCAGCCCCAGAGCCACATATACGCCCTCGCTGGAACCGCCCAAGTTGACGCTCACCGTCGCCCTGGTGTCCGTCGAGTAGCCGCCGGTCTGCTTGTTATCCGTGTCGTCGATCCGAACCCAGCCATCCTTACCGCCGGTCATTCCGGGCGGAACCCCCGCCACCGACCGGGCCACATACACGGTGTAGCTTGTGATCAGATCCTCGCCGGTGTCGTCAAGAGCTTCACCTGACGGCCGCGGCGCCTTCCAGGCGAGCTTCAGCGTCAGCACCCCGCCCGCCTCGTCGGCGCCCAATACGTCTATCCCCTGTCCGAATCCGCCCGCGTACGGCGACGCCACCGCCGCACACGAGGGACCGCAAATCCTCGCTGCTGCAGCGTCGAGGTCGAAATTCGCGTCGGCTGCGTTGTGATCGACCTTGATCGCCGCCCACAAGCCGCCATCCGAGACCGTCGGCGCCTCCAGAAGCAACACCGAGGTCTGAGGAAGAAAACCGGCCGTGGCACATGCGCCGTTGAGCCATTCGATGCCGGTCACTGCGGTACAATTACCATGATCATCGCACAGAGGCGAGGCTGAGAACGACCGGCATCCCGTCGCGCACGCGCTCGCGAGAGCGTCCTGAGAAGCTTGCCCCAGGTTCCACAGCCGCGCCACCGTCGAGGACCCCAACGTGATTCCCTGAAACACCGCCGGTGACGCTTTTTCGCCAAGAATGGCTGAACCGCATTGGGCTCCAGCAACTTGGGCGACTCCAACCGCCACCATCGCCAGAAGAACGACTGCCAAACTCCTGCCTCCCTGTCCAATCATGATGCCCCCCTCATCCCGCAAAAACACGGGTGGCGATCGTCTCCGGCGCACTTTCTTCGTGAAACCACGACCGTCCCTCAATAGTGTCTGGGCTGCCAATCGATTGTCTGGCCCTGGGCGTTGACCAACCCGTAGCCCTCGCCCACGGTCAGCGGAAACCCCGCGTCGAATGCGCTTCCACAAACGTGTGCCACATAGGCCTGCGACCCCTCGTCCCAACGAACAACGGCGAACACATCATCCTCCCCAATCGCTATACACAGATCCTCTGCATCCACAACCCCGGGCGTTCCCCCGAGATCCACGATCGCCGCATGGTACGGAACCGACACCCAGGTCAATTCGCTCCCCGAGGTCGGCGCGATGTTGAACGCAAATGCCTGGTCGTGGATCCCTACAAGTAGTTCGTCGATCGCCTGCCCAACCGCGTTGCGTACGCCATATGCCATCCCCTCGATCAAAGGGAAGTCTTGGGTCCCCGTCCCGCAGGGGTGAACCACGAACCGCGACGTCGCCTCGTCCCAACGCA
>JAADFN010000100.1:0-1628 GCA_013152895.1 Acidobacteriota bacterium
CCGAACATCCACCACCCAATTCCCTTCACCGCTCTCTCTCGCACCCCTGGCGCAAACATCGCCAGACAATTTCCGAGACACGCTCGTCTCGCCTGCCCGGGCAGGGGAATGCTCGGATCTGCCGGAGAAAAGGGGACACTGTTTAATAAGATGTGTCAAGTCCTACATTCCGCACATCGAGGATGCAATAACTGTGAATTTATCGTGTGTAGATTCAGTTACTTCTGATCATCCCGTCGAGGGGGGTTGAGGATCTCTGAGGCGGTTTCTTCCTCCCATTGGGCGAGCAGTTTCTGGATCTGGCGGTAGTTGGAGATGGCTCTTTCGACAAGCTGGGCCTGCTCAGGGGTGAGGATCTTGTGTAGGAGCTTGCCGTTCTTTCGTCGCGACCACTCGTGGTAGGGGCCATGGCGCTTCGTGGGATCGGTTGCACACTTGCAGTTCTTCTTACCGCAGACCTTGGTCCGGACGTGAAGGGTTCCTGAAGCGACGAAGTCCATCGCCGCGATCTTCTGTCGCAGCTCCTTGGAACGGGCTCGCATTCGTCTTGGATTTGGTTTCTTTTTCTCGGTCATGGGTTGACTCCATTCATATCTTGCGATAGTATAGACGCAAGATGGTGCAACGTCAAGACTCCGATCCCGCCGGCCTCTCGCTCGCCACTCAGCGGTTGGGACCGCTGCCTCTGATCAACCACTTTCTTACTCGCCTCGACCTTGACGTCCGGTTGGATCATTTCGTGCCAACCCGGGATCGGCGAGTGCGCATCCCCTATGGCAAGGCCCTCGGTGTTTTGCTTCGATCGATCCTCGTGGAGAGGGAACCCATCTACAGGCAACATGAGACGGTGAGCAGGTTCGCTCCGGAGTGTTTCGGCCTCGATCCGGAGCAGGTGGAGGCGATCAGCGACGATGCGATCGGCCGATCACTGGACCGCCTTTTCGATGCCGACCGTGCCGCCCTCCTCACGGATATCGTCGTTGCGACCGTTCGGGAGTTCGACGTGGCTCTGGACGAGCTTCACAACGACTCCACCACGGTAAGGTTTTGTGGCCGGTACCGCGAAGCCAAGGGCAGGAAGATTCGTGGTCGGCGTGCGCCGGCGATCACCTACGGTTTCTCCAAGGATCATCGGCCGGACTTGAAGCAACTCCTCTTCATCCTTACGACGGCAGAGGACGGAGGGGTACCCCTTCAGTTTCGCTGCGAGGACGGCAATACGAACGACGCTCCCACCCATCAGGAGACCTGGGACTTCCTGTGCAAGGCGACTGGACGTAAGGATTTCCTCTATGTGGCCGACTCCAAGCTCTGCAACCGTGAGGCGATGGATCACACACGGCACCACGGGCCAGACCGACGATCTCATCTACATGCACGCCAGGTTCTACAACCCCGTCATTGCAAGGTTCTTGTCGGCCGACGTGCTCGGGGGCAACCCGCACAGTCCACAGAGCTTCAACCTGTTTGCATACGTGCGGGGAAACCCGGTGACGTACTGGGATCCGTGGGGGATGTCAGACAACAGGTATGGGATCGGCGGATTCCGGGGAACCGTGACCGTCACGGCGCCGTATCCCGTTGTTTCCTACAATCCTATCGGGTACTTCACATTCTGGCTCGCATTC
>JAADFN010000100.1:1670-6526 GCA_013152895.1 Acidobacteriota bacterium
GGAGGCTCAAACACGAGCGGCAGGGGCAACGAAGGTGAAGGCGTTGATCCATGCTCATACATCGACGCGGACGCTCTTCAACAAGGGTCGGGGTCTTCTCTTTGGTTTGAGCATTTCGTTCAGAGATACCTTGAACCCATGGTGGGTTGTCACGTCTGGCGGAGGTATAGTCCTCATGTGGACTTCAGTCACAGCTGCGATCCCATCTGGTGGAGCGAGCGCCATCTTGGCACCGGCCGGTCTTTCTGCCGTAGGTGGAGGTGGATACTTGATCGGGTTTGGTGTGTCAGTTGACATTAACACGATCAATGACTGGTTTGGACTTCACCTGTGGTCTCCCTCCCAGCAGTGGCCCAGTATTTTCCTCAGTGGCCGGTTCCGGAACGGACCAATGAAAACCATCCGAGCTCCTCACGTCCATGTGGGCGCTGAGAGCGTGGAGGCCAAACCATGAGACATACGATGGGAAACCGGGCCGCGATAATCGCGATTACCTTCATGTGGTTGGTGACCATACCGGGTGTGCTTCTCTTTTTCACTCGAGTGATCGGGTGGCCGTGGGATCTCACGCTGCTGATATCTGCGCCGTTCTTCCTGTTTTTCGTACCCGCAGGCTATCCTCTAGCAATGGCCGCAGGTGAGCGAAGTCGACGCGGGCTCGGATTCGGCATACCACTTCGGGCACTCATCAGGTTTTCGGTGTCCAGTTTGCCAATAGCGCTTGTCTCCCTGTCCGCTGTCTGGGTTTATGGGCAAATCAATGCTGGCGCTTACTTGGGAGCGATAATTGCCGCCTTGATTGGTGTGCTTTGCGCTTGGGCGGGTGTTCGCGCGTTTGCGCGTCTCATATCGGACATCAAAGGCAGTGGAGAGAATCCGCCGATTGCCTCTGATGAGAGTAATTGGCGCTCATCCAGTGGCCAATGATCGCATTTTCCAGAGGAGCGCTGCACGCCTACGACCCCTTCGGCCTGGAGGTGACGGATCCGAGCCCGCATATCTCACAGACTTTCGTCGAGAGATCGTGGAGGCGCCTGTCAGTGTGGTGTTTTGACCAAGGTGGGGTCAAGGCGTGTTTGAGGCACGTTGTCGGCGCCACCGCTGCGAGAAACGCCGCACTGGCGGGCGTATCCGCGGTCGTAGCAGGAAGTGTGGGAGATATGCGGGCTGGCCAGGACAGCGAGCCGACGCGTTTCACGTCCCAGTGCCAGGCATCCAGATTTCATTGATTTGGTGTAGACTGGGTGGGAGATGGGACGCAAACCGAGGATTCTGGTGCCTGGGGCGGTGTATCACGTGTACAACCGGGTTTCCAGTGGTGAGCGGGTGTTCGAGTCGCCGGGAGTGGCGGAGAGGTTCCTGGGGATTCTCCGGGATGTGAAGGGGCGGGACGGCTGGACGGTGCTGGCGTGGTGCCTGATGTCGAGCCACTATCATCTGGTGGTGCGATCCGGGGAGGTGCCGCTGTCACACGGGCTGCACCGGCTTCAGAACCTCTTCAGCCGGTGGTTCAACCGGGAGGCCGGGCGGAGTGGTCCGCTGTGGCAGAGCCGGTACCACGCGAAGGTCATCGGGGACGAGGGCTACTTGTGGCAGTCGATCGTCTACATTCACCTCAATCCCGTGCGGGCCGGTGTCGTTGGGAAACCTGGGGAGTACCGGCATTCCGGTCACCGGGAGATGCTGAGAGTGGGGAGCGGCGCGATCGTGGATCGGGATCAGGCGCTGCTGTGTTTCGGCCAGACCCGGCGGAGCGCGCTGCGGCAATACCGGTTGGCGGTGGATGCAGCGGTTGCCCAGGTCGGTGGCGCTGAGGGCAAGACGCAGCCAGCCGATACTCTCGGCGAGGAGCCTGACGTGGAGCTGTGGTTTGATCCGCGTGTTCCGTACTTGGACGTTCTCGGGCGGAGCAGCGTGGAGGAGAGGCCGCGAGTTTCGGCAGGGGCGTTCGTGGAGGCCGCCTTCGGGGCGTTGGGATTGGCGGCAGCCGCGGTTCGCTCCAGGACGAAGGACCGGCAGGTCGTAAAGGCACGGCGGCTGGCGGTCGCCCTGGCCATCGAGCGGTGGGGCTTGCGGCCCGGCCAGCTCGCGGTAGCGATGGGGAGGCCGGCGCAGCAGGTGAGCGCGTGGGGAAGCGAAGGCGCACGGCTCCGCGCGTCGGATCCTGCGCTCCAGATTGAGTACGATGTGCTTGATAGGGACATCAAGAGGAAGTTGAAAACCTGGACTGAAGGGTCTGCCGGGACGAAACAATGAAATCTGGATGCCTGGCACGCGGGCATCCGGCCGGCGAAAAACACTGGAACCTGGATGCCCGGCACGGGCACCTCAAGCCGGCTTGCGGCGCAGGAGGCGTCTTTCGCTGAAGAGAAGCTCGGCTGCGGCGATGACCACGTAGGACAGGACGATCCACTCGAAGTTCTGACGGTGGTGCTGCCACAGGTACACGCCCAGGATGAGCCACGAGGCGAGGCTGAGGATGAAACCGGCCAGGGGAGTCAGCCACGAGATGCCAATCTTCCGGCGCAGGCGCATGGCGGCGAGGTTGATGCTGGCGAAGATCAGCAGGAACGCAGCGCTGGCGAACGAGGAGATGATCGTCAGGTTTCCGGTGTTGACGAACAGGAGCGTCGCAGCCGTCAGGATGCAGAGGCTCGCCCAGGGCACGTCGCGGGTTCGCTCGCGCATCGAGAACACGTGGGGGAGATCCTTGTCCTGGGCCATGACGTTGCCGAGCCTCGCCGTACCGAACATCGTCGCGTTGATGGCAGACGCGGTCGAGAGCAGTGCGCCCAGGCCGATCAGCAGGAACCCCGCCTGCCCCAGGAAGGGCCGCGCCGCTTCGGCGAGCGCATACTCCTTGGCCGTGTTGATCGCCTGCGCCGTCAGGTTCCCGACGGCGACGAAGGACACGACGATGTAGATCACGGTTGTGATGATGATGGAGATCAGGATGCCCCGTGGCAGGTTGCGCTCGGGCCGTTCCATCTCGTGAACGGCGTTTGGAATCAGCTCGAACCCTTCGTAGGCGACGAAGATCAGGGCCGCCCCCATGAGGGCGCCACCCACGCCGGTATTGAAGACGGGGAGAATGTGATTCGTCGTGACGGTGAACAGGCCGGCAACGGCAAAGAGCGTGAGAATCAGGACCTTGACCATGACGATGACGTCTTCGGAGTGGCCAGCCGCCTTGACGCCGTACAGGTTGATCCCGAGAAACAGGAGAAGTACGCCGGACGCCAGCACGTGCTGAACGGCAAGCGTATGCCCGGTCGCTCCGAGCATGGCGGTTCCGTACACCCCGAACGTGTATGAATAAAGCGCCATGGTGCCGATATACCCGACCAGCAGCAGCCACCCACCGAGGCCGGCGATGTTCGGATGATGGAAAGCGTACTCCAGGTAGGTGAAGCTTCCGCCGTCCGAGCGGAAGGTCAGGCCGAGGCGGGCGTACGACCATCCCGTGAGCAGTGCGATGACGCCGCCGAGCGAAAACGCGATCGGCGCGGCGTGACCCGCCATGCCTACCGAAAGCCCAAGCACGGAGAAGATGCCGCCCCCAACCATGCCTCCGACGCCCATGGCGATCAGCTCTTTGAGCCCAAGCTTGTCCGGAGCGAGCGTGGTGTGTTCGGGCTGCATGGATGTCCTCCGTCCTGGCATTCTACCCCGGATTCTTCATGGATCTTCCGCTGCAGGGCATGAGGCGGCTCGCACCAGGCCTCACGAGACGAGGAAGAGTGTGAGACCGAGCACCGCGTTGGTCACCAGGTTCCAGGCGACGTTGGCGCCCAAGGCGGGGGTGGGCACATCGGCTGCCGGATTGCCAAATGCCCAACGGAAGGCGGGCACGAGGAGCAATGACGGCAGGCAGGCGGCCAGGGCCGCTGGCGGAAGCAGCCCAAGCATGACGGCCGCGACGAGCCAGGCGGGGACGAGCAGCGCCGCGACGGTCCACGCCAGGGCCGCCCGTCTCCGGCCGAGGATGAGAACGAGGTTTCGGCGTCCTCCGCGGTCGTCGGCCTGCTCATCGGGAAACTCGTTGAGCAGCAGCAGGTTGAATGTCATCAGGAATGCGGGCACCGACGCGGCGAGCGCCGCCGGGCCCACGTGCCCGTCCTGGACCAGGGCTGTACCGGCAACCGCGAGGCCCCCGAGCCCAAGCCCCGCCGAGATCTCGCCGAGGCCGGCCCGCGCCAGGAAATCGGTGTACCCGAGGACCGATACCGCGCCGATGACGAGCAGCGGCACGAAGGCGCGGCCCACCACAACGAGGAAGTAGACGCCAATGGCGGCGCCCGCGGCAGCCATACAGACGCCGAAGATCACCGCGGCCGAGGGAGAAAGCTCTCCGCCGGGAAGCGTTCCACTGCCGCCGGAAAACGGCGTCCTCGTGGTCTCCATGTCGATCCCACGGCGGTAGTCACTGATCTCGTTGAAGATATTGACGGCTGCGTGCAGCGCGACAAGTCCAACCAGCGCCAGGACCGTCCGGTCCCATCGCACGCTGCCACCGTACGCTGCCGCGCCGGCCCCGCAGAGCACCAGTGCGACCGGAAGCAGGAGAAACGGCGCCCGCGCCACACCGAGAAAAGCCGTGATCTTCGTCACGGCTGCATTGTAGCGAACATGGCTCCAGCGATCATCCTGAGCACCGTCTGTCCCAGGAGCAGCACCACGTCTGCGGACGAACGACCTCACCAAGACGCGCGATGACAGTGAGACCCCATTGACCGGCATTCGTGTTCGTCGAGAGACCGTGGCAGCGCCCGGGAGGCCCTGCTTGCAGCAGGTCCGCGGTCAGCGCCCGGGAGGCCCGGCCTGCGGCCGGCCCACGGTCTCGACCCTGACCCGTC
>JAADFN010000101.1 GCA_013152895.1 Acidobacteriota bacterium
CGGCGTCGGCTTGCCCGGATTGAAGGTGGCTGCGCCGTGCCCCGGCCTGCGGCCGGGCCGTCGGCTTGCAGCGATGTTGGATTGCTTCGCATCGTCTTGATCTTTGGGAGGGGTTGACGTCTCGCCTGCCCGGGTGGGGGATCAAGCGGATTTCAAATGGCGAAACGTCCCGTTGACCCGCAACCCTCGCGTTCTCCATTCATCATTCCGCATTCATTGCTCATCATTCTGAATCCCTCCCTGCGCAAGAATCCCCCGCCCAGATCCTTCGCTGCGGGCCGGTGGCCCTCCGTTCAGGATGACAGAGAAGGAAAAGCTCTCGAGGGGCAATGGTGCGAATCCGTGGCGTTCTTGGTTTGCTGACGGTGTGGCCCACTGCATCGATGCGGACGCCGGGTGTGGCGTATCCGGACTTGGAGTAGATGGATGATGAATGACAGCATAAAACCTTCCGGCGGCGTGTACGTAATCATCGGAGAGGAGGTTTCAGAAGCGGGGGGGGTGCTGTGGAGTTGCGCCCTCTCAAGAATGGCCGTCATCAGAAATGGTTCGTGGCCGGTTGTTTCCGGCGGATTTTATGTGACACCCAAGATGAGCAATTCTCACTGGCGACCTGCACCGATCTCGTGCGCTCTGGACACGGCAGAATCGCTCATCTTGGGTGACAACAAGGAGGTTCTCGTGAGGATCAGCAAGTTCCAAAGATGGGCTGGCTGCATCGCCGTCGTGGCGGGGCTTATGCTCGCCGTGGCGCCGCTTGCGGCTGACGAGGGGATGTGGACGTTTGATAACCTTCCAGTCAAACAGCTTCAAAAGAAGTATGGCTTCACACCGACCGAGCAGTGGTTGAACCACGTTCGTTTGGCGTCGGTCCGGTTCAACGATGGCGGCTCGGGATCGTTCATCAGCCCGGACGGCCTGGTGCTGACGAATCACCACGTGGCACGCGGCCAGCTGCAGAAGGTCTCGACGGCTGCGCACAACTACGTCGAGACGGGTTTCTTGGCCAAGACGCGGGCCGAGGAGATCAAGTGCCCGGACCTCGAGCTCAACGTCCTGATGTCAATGGAGAACGTCACCTCCCAGGTGGATGGCGCCGTCAAGCCAGGCATGACCGACGAGCAGGCCCTCAAAGCTCGCAAGGCCATCATCGCCAAGATCGAGCGGGATAGCCTGAAAAAGACCGGTCTGCGCTCCAACGTCATCACGCTGTATCACGGCGGCGAGTACTGGCTCTACCGGTACAAGAAGTACACCGATGTGCGCATCGTTTTTGCGCCGGAGGTGGCCGCGGCATACTTCGGTGGGGACTCGGATAACTTCACCTACCCGCGCTACGACCTCGACATGGCGCTGTTCCGCGTCTACGAAAACGGCAAACCGATCAAGAGCCCGGCGTACCTGAAGGTCAACCCCAACGGCCCGAAACCCGGCGAGCTCGTCTTCGTATCGGGGAATCCAGGATCGACCGACAGGCTCCTCACGATGTCCCAGCTCACGATGATGCGGAACTACTCGTATCCGCTGCGGCTCGCCTACATCCGTCGCATGCGCAAGGTCTTGCGCGCGTACGCCACGCGTGGTCCCGAGCAGGCTCGCGAGGCCAACATGATGATCTTCGCCCTGAGCAACGCCGACAAGGCCATGACCGGGGAGTACAAGGGGCTGAAGAACCCGCACATCTGGCAAAAGTTGGAGAACCGGGAGGCGCATTTCCGCAAGCTCGTGGCCGCAAATCCGGAGCTTCAGAAGAAGTACGGAAACGCCTGGACCCAGATCGAGAAGTCCGAAAAGATTCTCATGACGAGGTTTGATCAGTACGCCTACCGCCGCGTGCCTGGATTCCGTCTCCCGCGGCTCGCTGTGCAGATCGTGCAGTACATCCAGGAAACGGCCAAGCCCGATGCGGTCCGGCTGCCCGGGTACCACGACGCCCAACTGCCCTCCCTGAGGTTCCGCCTGTTCTCGCCGGCGCCCGTGTACACGGGGATGGAAGAGGTGCTCCTGGCCGATCAACTCGCACAGCTGAAAGAGAAACTGGGGCCGAAGGATCCGTTCGTCAAGGCCGCCCTCGGGAATGCCGACCCCGCGCGGCTCGCCCACGAGTTGATCTTCCAGACGAAGGTTGTCGATCCGGCGTTCCGGAAAAAGCTGGTCAAGGGTGGTGCCGCCGCGCTCGCAAAGTGTCACGATCCGTTGATCGTGTGGGCCGAGAAGCTCGCGCCGATGCTGCACAAGATGCATGACTGGTATGAAGATAATGTCGAGAGCATCGTCACGCCGGCCGAGGAGAAGATCGGCAGGGCTCGCTTCGCCGTCTACGGCAAGACCACGTATCCAGATGCGACGTTCACGCTTCGCCTCACGTTTGGAACGGTCAAGGGGTACCCGATGAACGGGACGAAGGCGCCGCCGTACACGACCATGTACGGGCTCTTCGACCGCGCGTACTCGTTTGGCCTCAAGCCGCCGTTCCTTCCGCCGAAGCGATTCTTCGAGCACGAGAAGGACCTGAACCTCGCAACACCGTTCGATTTCGTATCGACGTGCGACATCATCGGGGGCAACTCGGGGTCTCCCGTTATCAACCGGAAGGGGGAGCTGGTCGGCCTGATCTTCGACGGCAACATCGAGAGCCTGGTCGGCCGTTTCGTGTACGACGACGAGACGAGCCGCGCCGTGGCCGTCGATTCCGCGGCGATCATCGAAGCGATGCGGAAGCTCTATCCCACGCAGTTCCTGGTCAACGAGATCCTCGGGACGCAGGCCAAGTAGCGCTCGCGAGTTGTATCGTGACGAAAGCGCCGGGTTCGCCCGGCGCTTTGCTTACCTCTGGCCCCCATGTCTCACGCGCGTCCTGCTGCAACCGTGGACACGCCCGTCATGGCAGGGCTTCCCGCGGTGCCGACAACGTGCCCCGGGCACGCCTCGGCCCCATCTTGGTCGACACGCCACACCGACGGACGGCTCCTCGGTTCCGCGACGAAGGTCCGTGAGATACGCGGGTGACCGTCCTGCCGTGTACAGCCTTTGTCACGAGCAGCGAGACCGGCTTGTGCGTCAGGCCACCGGGATGAGTACAATGAAACGCTGCGGAGACATTGAGGATGTACCTGGATTTCTATGGCTTTCACGAGCCACCGTTCAACATCACTCCTGACCCCCGGTACCTTTACCTGTCCCGGGGTCATCGGGAGGCGCTGGATCACATCCTTTACGGCATCACCCAGCGGAAGGGCTTCATCCAGATCACCGGCGAGGTTGGCGCCGGCAAGAGCACGCTGTGCCGGGCGGTGCTCGAACGTCTTGGAGAGACCTACGCGACGGCCCTGATCCTCAACCCGTCGATGACCGGTATCCAGCTGCTGCGCACGATTCTGAGGGAGCTTGGCCTCAATGACCGGGGCAACGATCGTGTCAGGCTGGTCGAGCGGCTCGACGCGTTTCTCCTGGATGCCGTGGTCCAGGGCAAGGACACCGTGCTGTTCATCGACGAGGCCCAGGACATGACGCCCTCACTCCTTGAAGAAGTCCGTCTCCTCTCCAACCTCGAGACGGACGACCGGAAGCTGTTGCAAATCGTCCTGATCGGCCAGCCGGAGCTGCGGGGGATGCTCGACCGGCCCGAGCTCAGACAGCTCCGGCAACGGGTGACGGTGCGGTATCACCTGGGCCCGCTGACGCGTCCGGAAACACGGGCGTACATCGTCCATCGGCTCGGCGTGGCTGGGTCCAACGGGCGTCCCTCGTTCACGCCGGCAGCGATGCGTTCGATCTACCGGTATGCGCACGGCGTTCCCCGGCTCATCAACGCCGCGTGCGACGCCGCCCTGCTCGCAGGGTACGTCGCCGGACGCGACCAGCTCGGCTGGCGCGAGGTGCGGCGGGGGTTGAAGCAGCTCGAGGGGAGGGGATGATGAGCCTGATCGGCGACGCCCTTCGCAAGGCCAGGCAGGACACGTCCCCGGGTAGGGAAAGCGGATTCCATGCCCCGTCACCACCTCCCCCGTGGCGACGCGGCGCGAGCGCCAGCCCGGGGAAAACGATGGCGCTGGGCCTGCTCCTCGGCGCGCTGGCGGCGGTCGCGGGGGGTGCCGGAGTCTGGTTCCTGCTCGCTCACGGGTCCGTGCCGCCACGTGAGGCAAGTGCGGCCCGCAGGGCGGAAGCCGCAAAGATGCCCGTGGCCCGGGCGCCACTTCCCGCATCGCCGCAGGGGCATGGACAGCGGTCGGCATCCGGTGCGTACGCCGCCCCATCGCCGACCCCGGCGCGCCCCGGTCCCGTCACGAAGCCCGGGAGCGGGTCGGCGCTGGAGCGACTTTCTCCAAGGCCCGTGCCTGCGGGGGAGACCGGGCGGCAGCGCGTTGACCACGCGGGCGCCAGCACATCGGCCTCCGCAGCCGGGCAGACACAGCGGGAGCTCGGCGAGGGTTCCGGGAACGCCGCAGAAGCGCGGCGCCGGGAACGGAAGAAACGGCCTCGGAAAACGAAGAATATCGACGCCATCGGAGAGGCGCGGATCGGAACCGTGAAGCTTTCTCTCGATTACATCGTCTACCGGTCCGACAATCCGTTCGCCCAGATCAACGGAGAAGAGGCTCACATCGGGACCGACGTCGCTGGCTACATCGTCACGGAGATCACGTCGGATTACGTGGTTCTGCGCGGTGAAACGAGCGGACGGAAAGTGACGCTCCGCGTGCGGTGAGCGATGTGATCCCCGATGGCCGGGTGTGGCTTTGAATTGAACCCAAGATGAGCGATTCTGCCGGATGAGATGTGCCAAGGTCGTGATGCTCTGGTGCGTGCGACGAGCGGAGGCATACCC
>JAADFN010000102.1:0-19622 GCA_013152895.1 Acidobacteriota bacterium
GACGGGTCAGGGTCGAGACCGTGGGCCGGCCGCAGGCCGGGCCTCCCGGGCGCTGACCGCGGACCTGCTGCAAGCAGGGCCTCCCGGGCGCCGCCACGGTCTCTCGACGAACACGAATGTCGGTCAATCGGGAATCTCGTCTATGTCACTGTCATCGTACGTCTTGGTGAGGCCGCGCCACCTGTTCGTCCGCAGACTTGGTGCTGCTCCGGGAGGATGACGATGCTCAGGACGGGTTGCGGATTTCGTGATCCTCGAACAGGTCGTCGGCGTCGATACCCTTGTCGCGGAGCTTGGCGGGAAGCACGTGGAGATAGTTGTTCTTCTTGCCAAAGTTCAGCAACGCCCGCTCGAGCATCCTTCGGCCGCGGTACAGCCTGGACATGACGGTCCCGACGGGAATGCTCAGGATCTCGGCGGCTTCCTTGTATGAAAAGCCCGCGAGATCGGTCAACAGGACGACCATCTTGTAATCGTGGGGCAATGCGAGCAACGCCTCACGCACTTCGAGATCCATCTCTGACCCGAGGTACTCCTCCTCGGGATTCCCGGCCGGGATCCGCTCCAACAAGGTGCTCTCGAGCCCCTCCCGGACATCGTCCAGGTTGACCTGGTACGGCTGGACCTTCTTCCGCCGGTAGATGTTGATGAACGTATTCTTCATGATCCTGAAGAGCCACGCCTTGAGATTCGTACCTTCTGAGAAACTCTCGTAGTTCTTGAAAGCCTTGAGGTAGGTTTCCTGAAGGAGGTCCTCCGCATCGTCGACCGAGCGCGTCATCCTCAGGGCGCTCTTGTAAAGCTGATCTCTGTATGGAAGCTCGCTGGCTTCTGGGTTCCACTTCGTTTGTTGGTCTCTGCCATTCATAGCGGCCTCCACGTTTCAATAATGATACATCCCCGGGTCGTCATTGTCAAGATCCAATCTATGTTCAATAATACATGCTTTGTGTTACATAACTTAAACATTCATTCCCCGTCGTGGGGCTCACGAGAAAGGCGACGGCCCGAAGGCCGCCGCCTTGAGGAAAGAAAGAGAAGGAGAGATCAGACCAGGCCTTGATCCAACATGGCGTCGGCGACCTTCACGAAACCGGCGATATTGGCGCCAACCATGTAGTTTCCAGGATGGCCATACTCCTCGGCGGCGTTGACGCACGCCGTGTGGATGCTCTTCATGATCCCGTGGAGCCGTCCATCGACCTCTTCACGGCTCCAGGACAGGCGCAGGCTGTTCTGGGACATTTCGAGCCCGGAGACTGCCACGCCGCCCGCGTTGGACGCCTTGCCGGGGGCGTACAGCATCTTGCGATCCAGGAAGACCTCAATGGCGTCCGGCGTCGAAGGCATGTTGGCGCCTTCGGCGACGCAGAAGCACCCGTTGCTCGCCAGCGTCTTGGCATCGTCGCCGTCGAGCTCGTTCTGGGTTGCGCACGGCAGGGCGATGTCGCACGTGACGTTCCAGACACCCCGGCCGTCCTTGTACGTGATGGCGTTCGGGAACTTCTCGGCCATTTCGCGGATGCGGCCGCGGCGGACGTTCTTGAGGTCCATCAGCTCGTTCCACATCTCCTCGGTCAGACCGTCCTCGACGACGATGAACCCGGTCGAGTCGGAGAGCGTCACGACCTTGGCGCCGAGCTCCATGCACTTCTGAGATGCATACTGCGCGACATTGCCCGAACCGGAGATCGCGACCCGCTTGCCCTGGAAGCTGTCGTTACGCGTGCCCAGCATCTCCTGAGCGAAATACACGACGCCGTACCCGGTCGCCTCCGGGCGAATCAGGCTGCCGCCCCAGTTGAGGCCCTTGCCGGTCAACACGCCTTCGAAACGGTTGGTGATGCGCTTGTACTGACCGAAGAGATACCCGATCTCACGGCCGCCCACGCCGATGTCGCCGGCCGGCACATCGGTGTTTCCGCCAATGTGGCGGTACAGCTCCGTCATGAAGCTCTGGCAGAACCGCATCACCTCGTTGTCCGACTTGCCCTTCGGGTCAAAATTGGAGCCGCCCTTTCCACCGCCCATCGGCAGGGTCGTCAGGGCGTTCTTGAAGACCTGCTCGAAGCCGAGGAACTTCAAAATGCCGAGGTAGACCGTCGGGTGCAGGCGCAGCCCGCCCTTGTACGGGCCGATCGCCGAGTTGAACTCGATCCGGTAGCCCTTGTTGACGTGGATCTCACCGCGATCGTCCATCCACGGGACCTTGAACATGATCACCCGCTCCGGCTCCGTGATCCGCTCCAGGATCTTGTTTTCGAGGTATTTCGGGTGCCGCTCAAGAACCGGAACGATCGATTCCAGAACTTCGCGAACGGCCTGATGAAACTCGGGCTGTCCCGCATTCTTCGCGATCAGATCATCCATGAATTTGTCGACGAAAACTTTCCCAACAACGCTCATGATTTGAACCTCCTGTGTTGAGCCAACACACCTTGACGCGAGCCGTCCTGGGATGCACGCCACGTGATTCGTTCGCCGCAAAGGCATCCCATGTTTGCGACGAACAACTTCAAAGCTCCCCGTGAATCCTGTTCCCGTCCGCCCACCTTCCGCTGCCCACCGTCACGCAAGAAAAAAGCCGACCCGCAGGGGTACGGCCACGTCTGCCGGATGTGTGGACCAAAGTCCCGGAAACGCAAGGTGCGACACATCGGAGCCGCATCATACCAAGGATTGGACCCATTGCAACCCGCCAATTTTTTGGCTACCACCGGTACCCCAACCAGCCAATCAAACGCCGTGACACCGTGCAGGAATGGTCGCCGATGGTGCGCCCCCCTGGATGGTATGCTCACAGGATGTTGGGCTGGCTGATCGCGCTTTTCATCGTCATTCCCCTCGCGGAGCTGGTGCTTCTCGTCAAGATCGGCGAGCTCGCCGGCCTGCTGCCAACGCTCGTGCTCGTCGTCGTGACGGGGGTCATCGGGGCCTGGCTGACCCGGCTCCAGGGGCTCAAGGTACTCCGCGCCATCCAGGAGGACCTCCACAGCGGCCAGATCCCCACGGCAAACCTCGCCGACGGCGCGCTGATCGCGATCGCGGGCCTGCTCCTGCTGACGCCCGGGCTGATCACCGATTGTTGTGGCTTCCTGCTGCTTATTCCGCCGGTGCGCGCCTGGCTCCGACGCACCCTGATCAGGGCGTTGCACAACCGCTTCGGCCCATCTCCACCCCCAACCATCGATATCAACTGATATCGGAACACCGGTATCGATACACGTGATCGCAGCGGGCCTCACGGCGTCCGCTCCTCCCACACCGCGCCGGGATCGGCACCGAGCACGTCCCGGGCGAGTTGAGCGACGGTCTTCCCCGTCATCTGATGGCGCCAGCCCGGAACAATTCCCGCGGCGGGAACGAGCGCAAAGGCCCTCGCGTGAAACAGCGGGTGCGGAAGAACGAGACGCGGACCACGGTGCACGGCGTCCTCGGCCAGGAGCAGATCGAGATCGAGCCGGCGCGGGCCCCATCGGCGCTCACGCCGCCGGTCGCGGCCGGAAGCCCTTTCGAGGAGCTGACACGCGTCAAGGAGAGCGAGCAGGCCGTCCCTCGCCACAACGACGGCGGCCTGGTTCCAGAACTCCGGCTGCGGGGGACCGACCGGTTTGGACCGGTAGCATCCCGAGACCGATTCGACCGTCATGCCGGCCGACTCGAGGCCCGCGAGCGCACGCCGGAACGCCCCCGGCGGATCGCCAATGTTGCCTCCCAGGCCAACGAGCACTTTCATCGAGCCTCCCTGTGCCACCTGGCGCCGCTGTCTGCTACCCTGTGGCCGTGAACGAACGAACGCTGCGACTGCTCACCCGCCTCGTCTGGGCCGCCGTTGCCGGGTGCCTCGCCGGCGCGCTGCTCGGGTGGGGTCTTGCCCAGATGCTCCACATCCCCCAGGTCGACAAGATTACGAGCTACACGCCCTCCAGCACAACCACCGTGATGGCCGACGACGGCACGCCGCTGGCGAATTTCTCCGTGCAACGCCGGATCGTGCTCAGGCCCGAGGAGATTCCAAACTCGCTCAAGCTCGCCATTGTCGCAACGGAGGACGCCGACTTCTACCATCACGGGGGCATCGACCCCGCCGCCATCTTCCGGGCGGTCGTGTACAGCATCCTCAAGGGACGTCTCGGGGCGCGCGGGGGCGCCTCGACCCTGACACAACAGTTGGCCCGAACCTATTTCGGGATGCACCAGCGGACCATCAAACGCAAGCTCAAGGAAATGCTTCTCGCGATCGACATCGAGAAACGGATGAGCAAGGACCAGATTCTGACCCTGTACGCCAACATGGTGTATCTCGGTCAAGGCGCCTACGGCGTCGAGGCGGCTTCCCGCCTCTACTTCGGGAAGTCCGCCCGGGATCTCGACCTGGCCCAGGCGGCCCTCCTCGCCGGCATGATCCAGAACCCCGAACGGCGGTGGTCCCCCATCCGGAACCCCTCGGGGGCCACGCACCGCCGCAACTACGTTCTCAAGCGGATGCTGGATCTGCGCTTCATTACCCCCCAGGCCTACCAGGCCGCCATCCGGGAGCCCCTCGGCGTTTCCCTCCACAAGCAACGCATCGACACCGGGGCCTACTTCGTGGAGACGATCCGGCAGCGGCTCGAAAAGAGCTACGGGACGGATGCCCTCTATTCCGGAGGTCTCCAGGTCACGACGACCCTCGATCCCACGCTTCAGCGCGCCGCGGAGCGCGCCGTCAGAGAGGGCCTCGTCAAGCTGGACATGTCTCTGGGATACCGCAGGCCCGAGAATGTCATTGCCGATGGACGCGCAACGTCCCCCGACGCCTACTCACCCCCATCGTGGAACGATCTCGAGCTCGAGCCCGGCGCGATGGTGGAAGGAGTCGTTACGAAGGTCAGCCGGAGAAGGGCCACCTTCCGTATCGCCTCCAGAACGGCGCGCCTCGACCTGGCCGGCGCCGCGTGGACCCATACCACCTCCCTCAGGCGCATCCTCCGCCCGGGCGACGTGACGCTCGTCCGGCTGCCGACCACGGTTCCGGAGGACCCAAAGAAGCCCATCCCCGTCACGCTGCTGCAAATCCCCAGCATCGAGGCGGCCCTCGTCGCCATGGACAACCGGACCGGCGATATCCGCGCCATGGTCGGCGGCTTCGACTTTCATACGAGCGAGTTCAACCGCGCCATCCAGGCGAAACGACAGTGCGGGTCGGCGTTCAAACCGTTTGTGTACCTGACGGCGTTTCAGCAGGGATACACGCCGGCCGATACGCTCTTCGACGCACCATTCCTGCTCCCGGACGCCACCGGTAAGTTGACCTACTGTCCAAAGAACTACCACGGCGAATACCATGGCATCACGACGTTGAGACGGGCGCTGGAGCTGAGCTTCAACGCGACCGCGGTCAAGCTCGAACAGCTGGTCGGCCCCCGGAACGTCATCAAGACGGCACGCAAGTTCGGTATCACCACGCCTCTCCACCCGTATGCAACGCTCGCGCTCGGCGCCTTCGAAGTCCGGTTGATCGACCTGGTCCGTGCATACGCTGGCTTCGCCAACCTGGGTGTGACCCCAAAGCCGATCATGATCACCGAGGTCAAGAACCTCGACGGCAAGGTGCTCGAACGGAACTTCCCCGATCTCGAACCGGCGATGCCGCCACCCGTCACCTACCTCCTGGTCCACGTGCTCCAGGGAGTTGTGCTCGAGGGAACCGGCCAGGCCGCCGCCAGTCTCGACGCCCACCTCGCCGGCAAAACGGGGACGACCAACGCGTACACAGACGCATGGTTCGTCGGTTTCTCACCCCGTCTCACCGTCGGGGTCTGGGTGGGACGCGACCTCAAGAAGACGATCGCCAACCGGATGACCGGCGCCCGGGCCGCCCTTCCGATCTGGATGAGCTTCATGAAGACCTACCTCGACGCGCTGGACCCCCAAACGCGCAAGGAGGACTTCCCCGTTCCGGCCGGCGTCGTCTTCACGCCGGTCGACTGGTACACCGGGCTGCGAGCGATTCCTTCATGTCCAAAGGTCATTCTCGAGGCCTTCCTCGACGGTACCGAACCGACCGAGTCGTGTTCCAAGAAACGGCACGAGCTGGTCAAGCTTCCCTGGCCGTTCCAGGAGCCGTTCTACACGCCGCGTCCCGGAGAGCCCATGCCCACGCCGGACGCCGTCGAGATCGCCAACGAACGCCTCGCACAAAAGCAGACACTGATCCACTGAGCTGGGCTCGCGCCGGGCGCTCTTACTACATCCCTCTGCGACCGCGGAGACGCCCCCGCCATCGCGGCGTCCCCCCCTGCGGCGGCGCCGAGGACGGGCCACGAGCACGCTTTTGAGGTCTCGCGAGAAGGTCTGTGAGGCTTGCCAGCTTGGCTCAGAACAATCCAGGGGCGGCGGGACGGGCCGCGGCGCGGTTCGCCGAACGTTTCCGTTCATCCGAACGCAGGTGGCACTGCTTGTACTTCATACCGCTACCACACCAGCACGGATCGTTCCGGCCAAGACGAAGGTCGGCGGGGGGCGTTGGGGGAGAAAAGACGTGCTTGATCTTTGTCAGAAGGCTCATCGTTCGGTTCCTCGTCAGCGGCGTTCGGGCCGCAAAATCCGGGGGATGCTACCAGCCCCGGCCCGATCCGTCAAATCATGCCCGACCCCGCCAACACGTACCAAATGATGCGTTCAGCCACCGTGGCCTACCGTTCTCCAGTGGCACCGCCGGGACCCTTGCGCCCCCGGGATCTCGCACCCTTCGGCGCCCTGGTGCGGGTGTCCCTGCGTTCGCCCCTTCCGGCCCCCTCGCGCCTCGATCCCGGGCGCGATCCTCCAGCAGCGGCACGTCCCCGGCCGCCCCGGCCCTTGGGGTCGCGAGCCGCTCGCCGGAGCGCCTCGATCTCGGCCGGCAGCAACTCGCGGAAATCACCGGGGCCGAGCGTGGGATCCTCGACCGGTCCAATCGCCGTGCGCCGGAGCCGCTGCACCGGGTGACCGGCGCGGAAGAACATCTCACGAACCTCGTGGGTTCTGCCCTCACCGACCTCGATCCGCCACCAGCTGTTTCCGGCGCGCGGCGTCACCCGCTCCCTGCGGATCGACCGCGGCCGGACGAACGCGCTTTCGACCCGCACGCCGCGACGGATCTTGACGACCTCCGCCTCCGACAGGTCTCCCCGCACCTTGGCCAGGTACGTTTTGACGAGCCCGTAGCGCGGATGCGTGATCCGTGCGGCCAGGTCCCCGTCGTTGGTCAGGATCAGGAGCCCCTCGGAGTTGAAATCCAGGCGCCCCACGGGGAAGACCCTCTCCTTGACCTTGCCCTTGATCAGATCGACGACCGTCGATCGCTCCTCGGGATCCTCGCACGTCGTCATCACGCCGCGCGGTTTGTAGAGAAGGATGTAGCGGTGGGGCTCGCTGGGCGGGAGGCGCTTGCCGTTGATCTTGATGTGGTCCCTGGCCGGATCGGCCTTCTGACCGAGATGAGCCACCGTTCCATTGACCGTAACGGCGCCCTGCCGGATCAGCTCCTCGGCATCCCGGCGCGAGCACACGCCGCTCCTGGCGATGATTTTCTGGAGTCGTTCTTCGGACATGAGGCATTCCCTCCTGGGAAATTCCGCCTCGCGGCGGGGCTCGTATCATACCCGCTCTCTCGCAAGGAAGCAACGCCCACGGTCTGGGCCCCACGCCCCGCCGGAGCCGAACGCGGCCTGCAGGCTGGAAAACGAGCGATTGGACCACGAAGCGCCGGGTGGAGCCGACCTGCATGCGCTTGTCGGACGATGTTTATTTCTTCGGTATCCCGATCCACCTTGGGGCTCTCGACATGTACGTACGGTACTCCTCCCCATACAGGCCTTCAAGGTAAGGCTCTTCCAAGAGAACGGTATACACATGAATCACGATGACGAACACCCCTGTGAGCGCAAACGCGAATCCGGACCGCCCCGCGAGCGAGATCCCGGCAAGCATCGAGAACCAGCCGACAAACTGAGGATTCCGGCTCCATCGGTATATTCCCGTGGTGACGAGCCCTGATGTATCCTGACCACAGCTTCTGCGCAACGAGCGGAACTCGATCATCCCTATCGGCAGAATGAGCGCTCCAATTCCAAACAGGATCACACCTCCTGTCAGAGCAAACGTCTTGTCGATCGGGAGGGACCACACACCGTAGAGCGACGATAGCATCAATGGCACGTGATGAAATGCCCACATGGCCAACCAAAGAGACAGAAGCTTGTCAGTGTATGTTCCTTTGTTGTCGTACGTCTTTTTTATCTCGGGAAAAACATACATGCTCAGTATCACCGAGATACCCAATGACATGCCCAAGACAACATCAAGCCACATCACTTCGCGCCTCCGTTTGATCCGTGCCGTTTGATATGTATCCAAAGTATCTACATATGAGCAAACGTACACACATATTTCAATCTATACCCACAGGGACTCTCCGTCAAGTGACACTTCATCCGACGAACGGGCTGCGGAGCAGCCCGAGGCGGGACCGAGACGAACCCACCGGTGGAGCACGGCGTCAGGGCTGCGCCCGATATGCTCCAGAATCGTCGCACACACCCGGCCCACGAGCCAGACGGTCAGCCGGCCGGTTTGCTCCCGAGGAAATCGAGCATTCGCCGCCGGTAGAGCTCGAAGGCCTCACGTCCAGCCGGGGTCAGGCGGCACAGTGTCAGCGGCCGCTTGCCCCGGTACGTCTTCTCGATCTCGACATACCCGGCCTCCTCGAGCTTTGCGAGGTGAGTTGAAAGATTGCCCTTGGTCAGCTCCGTCGCGTGGAGGAGGTAGAGAAAGTCAGCCTCTTCGAGCACGGAGAGAGCGGCAATGATCTTGAGGCGGGCCGGGGCATGCACGACCGTGTCAATCTCGGGAAGAGGCCGCTGGTTCATGCCGCCTCCTCGGTACGGGAAGTCCGGCGCAGGTAGCTCGCCAGCGTCCACGCCCCCCCAACAGCCATCACAGCCCCAAGAACGATGAAGAATGGCACGCAGGCTGCAATCGCATTCTGAGCGATCCCAATGCGGGCTCCACCACCTGCCGCGGCGAGCAACCCCGCCATCAGCCCCGCTGCCGCGTAGAGACCATAGCGGACCGAACCCTGGTACCAGGACACGGCACCCAGCCCCAGGGTGAAGAGAACCGGCAACAACCATGGCAGAAGGCCGTCCACCCGGGAGGTCCAGCCCGGACCCGATGTCAGCACGATGACCACGGCGAGCACGACGGCGAGCGCGGAAACCAGTAACAACTGCCACACCCGCCTCCCCCGCGCAGGGCGGGCGTAGGAGACGAACCCGGTCCGCGGATAGGTCACCGACTCCTTCAGCCGCCGCATCACGATCATCGCCAGTCCGAACCACACAGGCAAAAAGAGCGACTGCAGCCAGACGACCCACCCCGTCCCCGCCAAGATCGCCCACCATGACAACGCGCCGTAGATCGCCAGGCCAAGCCCGATATACAGATCGGGCATCCCATCCTCGATCCAATACCCCCTGACCCTCCTTCGTGTTGTTTCGACCAGTTCATTCATCCTATCCTCCTTTCAAACCAGTTTGATTTTCAAACCCAAGGACAGTATGACACCGGTATCCGAAGATGTCAAGCATCTCAAACCAGTTTGTTATTCAAACCGTCTACCCGGTTCGATCTACACGGCAGGCCTCACCGGGCAAACGGCCGGCGAAGCAAACCAGCGAGGACCACGCCGGCGCGCGAGGCGGGACCGAGTCGAACCCGCCGGTGGAGCACGGCGTCGGGGCTGCGCCCGATATGTTCCAGAATCGTTGCATACACCCGGCCCATGAGCCGGACGGCCAGCCGGGAATCCGGAGCGATGCACCCGGGCAGCGGGTTGGCCCGCCGGAAGAAGCTCCGGGCGCGATCGACTTGAAACGCCATCAGCTCGCGGAACGCGGGACCGGCGTTGCAGGCCAGGATCTCTTCCTCATCGACATCGAAGCGGCCCAGCTCGTCCTGCGGCAGGTAGATGCGGTCACGGCCGGCATCCTCGCCGACATCCCGGCAGACGTTGGTCAGCTGCAGCGCGATTGCCAGGTCGCGCCCAAGCTCGGGCGCCCTGCGATCCACCGTACCAAAGATCGCGAGCGAGATATCGGAGATGGTGACGGCGACGAGCTCGCAGTAGCGCTCCAGCTCGGCGAAGGTCTCGTACCGGTTCTTGACGAGATCCCACCGACACCCCTCGATCAGCTCGAAGAACGCCCGTTTGGGGATCGGGAACCGGTCGAGCACGCCGGCCAGCGCACGAGTCGCCGTCTCGTGCGGCCGCCCGGCATAGGCCGCCTCGATCTCAGCCTGCCACGCATCGAGCTTCCCGATCGTCTCGCCGGCCGGCGCCCCGGGAGGTGCTTCGTCAACGATGTCGTCGGCGATACGGCACACCGCGTAGGCGGCATACACGGCCCTCCGCTTGGCGACGGGCAGCACGCGGAACCCCAGCGAGAAGTTGGGACCCTGGCGGTGCGTCAACCGCCGGACACGGGCCTCGGCGCTCCCGCTCACCGCTCGGGCCTCCTCGACCACGCCGCCGTTGGGATCCGGGGATCGTTTCCCCTCTTCCGCCACGCGGCCATCACCGCCCGCGCGAGAAGACGCCTGACCGCCGACGGCCGTTGCAACGCGATCAACCGCCGCCGGAAATCGGCCGCTGCCAGCCACCGGCACAGCCGTGCCACCGCGCCTCCGCCCGCGAGCTCGAACATCGCGCGCCCGAGGATCGACGCCTCCATCGGCTCGACGATCTGCCGTCTGAACGCGCCGGCATTCCAGCCCTCACCGGCCAGCGCGCCGGCGGCAAGGTTCGCAGACCGTAGAGCCAGCCGGTTTCCCAGCCCGAAAAGGCCGTCCTGGATACCCGCCGCCTCACCCACGTACCAGCGCTCCCCAACCTCCAGATGCCGCGGCAGGGCGAAGCTCATGTACTGCACGTGCTCGCGCGGATGCTCCATCCGTGTGGGGAATTCTCCGAGCAGGGCGTCGAACGCCCGCCGGGCGTTGGCACGCAACCGCCGGATCCCCCGAACCTGGGCGGCGCCCATCGTTCCCATCCCGTCGTGAATGAACAGGTAGCTGTACCCGGTCGGCGTCAGCTCAGGATCGAAGAGCACCACGATCAGGTCCGGATCGGGCGTTTCGAACACCACCTCCCGCGCCACGCCATCGGCCCGCGGCGGTCCGGTCGCGATCACGTCCGGCGTCCAGTCCGTATCGGCCGTTCCGGCCTCGATCCGTGCTCCGAGCCGTTGCGCTTCCGTGACGAGCCAGCTGTCCAGCGTTCCCGGGCCGGGACCGCGGCGGATCAGGTACGCGTACGGCAATCGGGAATGAACGTGATGGCGGTTGCGATCGACGTCGAGCAGTATGGCCTCGTGAAGCGGCGTCAGCTCGCAGGCGGGCTCGAGTCCCATCCCCGCGAGCTCGTCCAGCACGTCTCGCTCGCCCGAGCCGTTCTCAAGGACCTGGAAGCCTCCCGTGAACCGTCCCCCGGCCACCTCCCGGCGATCCCTGACCTCGACGGACACGCCGCGCCGGGCCAGGAGCGCAGCAACGCCCAACCCCGAAACCCCGGCCCCAAGAACCCGGATCGTCTCCCTCATCGCAAGACCGTACGCGGCCGTTCCATCCCACGGATTCTACCCCGGCCCCTGCCGGTGTCGATCCCATGAACCAACGGGGACGGTCCATGAGCCGTCCTTCCGGATGAACGGACTCTCGGCCGTCCGTTCCATCAGGACCGCTGACACGTAGAACACGGACAGGAATCACCACGATCCCTGCCCACCGTCGAGCCGACCCACGGCGAAGATGCACGTCTCATGAGTGGCACGTGGTCACTTCGGGAAATAGAGAATACAATGTACACGGAGTCAGGCCGGAGCGATCTATTGGGACGACTGTTGAAGAACGGGGGTACTCATGTCAGACGAGATGCCAGAGAACATCAGGAAGCTTTTCCTTACGTTCAAACACGCTATTGAAGCCGAACGGGCGGCTCAGGCCACGTACTTGCAGGCCAAGAAGCTCACCGACGATCCCGCCCTGGCTGGAATCCTTGAAGGCTTCTACCAGGACGAGGTGCGCCACGAACGTATACTCATGGATCGGTACAAGATCCTACGGCGGAAGTTCAATACTGAAACCGAGTGATTCGTACTCCTCCCCCGGAGGCTGCAACGCCCAGGGTCGGCGTCCACAAAGCGTGATTTCGGAGCTGTCCACGAAAGCGGGGGAACTCCAGATCTCTGTGGTAAAGAACTGCTCGTGCCCCGGCGTTTGATCCCAAGACAATCCGTGCTCTCCGTGGCTTTGGCAATGTTTATAAACAACGGCGCCTCGCGACGGTTGCAGGGGCGCTTCCGGGCCGGTACGATAGCCGCGGCGCCGGATGCGGCGCGGGAGGATCAACAGATGGTGGACTTCGATCTCGGCGGACTTTTGGACACCTGGCGCCGGCTGGGAACAAGCCCCGAGGGGCGGGCGCAGTTCAGTGGCGTCATCGCAAAAGTGGCGCCGTACTCCGGCACGATCCGCCCGCTGATCCTCGAGCTGGAACCGGGCGCATGCTCGATCCAGATCGACGACCGTCCCGAGATCCAGAACCATGTCAGCTCGATCCATGCGGCCGCGTTGATGAACCTCGCCGAGCTCAGCGGCAGCCTGGCCATGGTGGCGTCCCTCCCCGAAGACGCTCGTGCCATCGTGCTCGCCATGGAGATCGCGTTCCTGAAAAAGGCGCGGGGAACGCTGACGTCCGAGGCGATTTGCCCGGTTCCGTCACACAACGAACGCAAGGAGTACGAGGCTCGAATCACGATTCGCGATGCCGAAGGCGACGAGGTCGCGACTGCCTCGCTGCGATTGCTCGTCGGCCCCGCCAGCTGATCACGCGCACGAGGCCGCCCTAGCCCGCATATCTCACGAAGAATCCTGGCGAATCACCTGCCGACAAGGCGCCTGACCGTGTAGCTGATCTTTCTCACGGCCGAATCTTGCAGCGCAAGACCCAAAGTAAAAGGGGGCCAGCCTTCGGGTACGGGCGAGCGGGACGTCGCCACGCCGAACGCGGGATCGAGCCAGCCGGGACGAACGCCACCGGCCAGCCATGCCTCCAGCTCGTCACACCGTTTCCAGAGCGTCCTGATCCCCCACCGCTTCGCGGAGGCGGCCCACATCTCCCGGCCGCTCGAATCCACACTCCTGCCGAGGATCACAAGCTCGACGAGTTGAGCCGGGCTCACAGTCGACAAGCGCCAGAGCTCCCGCGCCACGAGAAGCCGCTGGGCGGACCACGCCGCTGCGGGCGTCATGCACCGGACAGGGGTGTCTCCGGCCAGGCCCGCAGTCTCGAGAAACGGTGAAAGAGGAACCGCCGGCCAGCCCCGGGGGTGCACGCCGGTTTCAAGGATGAGCACCGCGTCGCCATTCTCGAAGCGTGCCGTCAACCGGCTCTCCCCGGTCCGCCGGAAACCGCGGGTCACGGCGATGACACGGGCTCGGGGCGCGTCGTACGGATGGACCAGCAGGCGGAGCGGCGTCAGCTGCGGAGCAGCGGTCCAGGCGCCGGCGTTCGTGCCGCACAACGCCGTCCCCAGCATCGCCCACCGCGTTTCCCGCTCCTCGAACGCGTCGAAGAGCGTGCGCACCGTCTCGAAGACCGCCTCGTTGAACCGTTGGAGAGACTCCACCACCGTGCAAGCCCGCTTGACGATCCCTGCGTCGAATTCCGAAGGATGCGCCACGGCGAGAGCGGCTGCAAACGGCCACAACGTGGGGCTCTCGGCGAATCCCAAGAGGACACCGTCCTCGACATCGTTCCGGGCCCCAGCCCGGAGCGATGCTTCCAGCCGTAACAGCCGGAGCACGGCCGGTTCGCCGCCCGCGGACGCCTCACCTGCCATCAGCCGCTCACTTCAGCGGATGATGATCGGCGGCATCCAGACGACGCCGGGCGCTTGCAACGTTCCACCATCGAGCGCCTGGCGCACCTCGGCGAGCGCGGCGCGCATCTCGGCCTCGTCGTTGCTGCGCACGTGAAGCAGACGTTGCCACATCGGCACCGGCCGCGGAAAGTCGACGAGCCGAACCTTCCGTCGCGCTGAAATCCCCGCGAGCCGCTTGGCCTCCGCCAGAGCCGTGTCGAACCCGCCCAGCTTGTCGACGAGCCCCCGTGTCAACGCCTGCTCCCCGGTGAAGACACGGCCCTGGCCGATGGCATTGACCTGCTCCGGCGTCATGTGCCGCGCCGTCGCGACCCGGACGACGAAGTCATGGTAGATGCTATCCAGCATCCTGTTGACGATGCCCCGCTGCGCATCGGTCCAGTCCTGGAGCCCACCATAAATATCGGCGTTTGCTCCGCGGTCCATCCGTCCGAACGTCACCCCGAGCTTGTGGCTCCAGAATTTCTCCGAGTTGAGGTGACCGGCGAAGACGCCGATCGACGCGGTCAGCGTTGCCGGATCCGCAACGATCTCCTTGGCACCGCACGTGATCCAGTATCCGCCGGACCCCGCGACGTTCGACATCGACACGACCACGGGGATCTTCTTCGCCGTCTTGGCCATCTCCTGGCGGATGATCTCCGAAGCCACGGCGCTCCCGCCCGGCGAGTTGATGCGGAAGATCGCGGCCCGGATGCCCCGGGTTTCCCGGACGCGACGCCACGCCCGTGCAATCGTATCGGAGCCCATGATGGTGCTGCCGAGAAGCGGGTTCATGCTCTTGCGGCTCTCCCCCCGCATGATCCCGCCAACCGCCGTCACGACCGCGATCCTGGGGCCGGAGTCCGTCCTGCCGACACGCTGGAGGTACGCCTCGACCCCGACGGGCCTGGCCCGGTCATCCTGGCGTTTCGAGAGCCTCGCGCAGAAGCTGCTCCAATCCTCGAGCCGGTCGACCAGCTTCGCCGCGACCGCGTCACGCGCGAGGAGCGGCGCCCGGTCGATCAGCCCGGACACGGCCTGGGGCGTCAGGTGGCGATTGGCCGCGACGCCGCGGACGAGCTGGTCCATATACGAGTCGAGCAGCCACCCCAGCATTTCCTTCTGGGCCGGCGTGAACTTCTTCTTGGTGTACATGAACCTCGCCGTCTTGTAATCGCCGCGGCCGAGGAATTCCGGCTTGATCCCGAGCTTGTCGAACGTGCCGCGAAGAAAAGGCGTACGGGCCGAAAGGCCGATGAGGTTGACGTCGCCGATCGGATTCATCGAGACTTCCTGGCAGGACGAGGCCACGTAGTACTCCAGGTTTCCGGGCGCGAATTCTCCGTCCGTGTCCATGTACGCCGCGGTCCATTTCCCCGCGTGCGCGACCCGGCTGAGCAGCGTTCTCAGCTCCTGGGCCTTGGCAAATCCCCCACCGAAGCTGTCGATCCGAACGCGAACGCCCTTGATCCTGGTATCGCCAGTCGCATGGACCAGCGCCCGCCGCACATCACGAAGGCTGAGCTGCGATTCGCCAAGCATCTGGGAAAGCACATCGTGGGTGGAGACCTCCGGCAGGCTCCCCTGGAGGCGAATCGACAGGATCGCATCTTCCGGCACACGCTGCGTCATGAAATACCGGCCGACAAAGAACATGAAAACCATGCCCAGCACAACCGCCAGGCAACCACCGAGAAACCACGAACGTGCCTTCGCCATGTCTCACACCTCCTTGCCGGCCGGCGTCGCGGTCGCGGGATGCGCGCTCACACGCAGGCCGACGTGGCTACCTTACGGGAAGCGCCGCCGAAAAAAAAGTTCTCCCGCAAGAAAAGCGCGGGGAGCACCGCCGGGGTGGCTCAATTGCCTTCGAGGATGAACTCGTCGTACTCGGTCTCGAAGAAGTGCTTGTGCTTGAGCTCTTCCTGTGCAAGCCCTTTGAAGACCTGGCGCAACCGGGCGTCTTGGGTGGCCTTGCCCAGGCCGACGTACAGGTCATGCGCCCGTTTCTCCGCCTTCATCGCAAAGAGGATCACATCCTGGTAGCCCATGCTGGGCCGCGGCGTGACGTCGAGGAGGAAATCGGAGAGCTTCAGGTTCTCCACCGCCTCGTCCGTGAAGCCTGGAAGCTCGCCGGCCTTGATCTTTTCGAGGCGGGCCCGGTGACCGAGCTCCATCTGGGCGAACTCCCGGAAGGTCTTCTGCAACTCGGGGCGCTCGACCTTCCCGGCGAGATCGGCGTACATATCGTGCGCTTCCTGTTCCTTCGTAATCGCGAAATCCAGAATGTCACGTACCGACTGAAACTCCATCGGGGACTCCTTTACGTGGCGATCGCTACGGGCTCATCACCCTCGTCTTCGCTTGCGGGTAACACGCCAACGTATTTCTGGATTCCCACGACGGCGCGGAGCCCATCGGCGATCGCCGAGATGGCGTCGGCCGTACTGTTGACGAGGTCGCCGCCAGCGAAGATCCCATCGTACGCCGTCATCCCGTTTTCGTCGACCGTGATCCACCCGCGCTTGTCCGCGATCTTCTCCGCGATTTCTTCCGGCATCCAGCTGTGTTCGGCGCCCTGGCCGATGGCGACGATCACCCGGTCGACGATCATGTGGTTCTCGACGCCCTCGATCAGCTTCGGCCGCGGCCTCCTGCCCTCCTCTTCCTGGATCATCTCGGCGGGACCCCAGATGAAGTCGAGGCGGCCGCCGTCCGCTTGCTCGACCCGGAGTGGGATGGCCTGTGTGACGATCTTGATCCCTTCGGCCTCGGCGTCCTCGATCTCCTCCTCGTCGGCGGGCATGTCGACCTTCCGGCGGCGGTAGGCGATCGTGACCTCGGCGCCGAGGCGGAGCGAAACCCGCGAGGCATCGATCGCCACGTTGCCACCACCGACGACAACGACCTTTTTGCCAACGTCGATCGTCTTCCCGATGTGATGATCCCGCAACATGTCGAGGGCGTACATGACCCCGGGCAGGTCTTCGCCGGGTGCCCGCAACCCGTACGGCTTCATCAAACCGGTGCCGATGAACACCGCATCGTGATCCCTGAGAAGCTGCCGCATCTCGTCCTTTTCCACCCGGTGGTTGGTCACGATCGTGACGCCGGAATCGGTGAGGAGCTTGACCTGCTTTTCAAGCGAAGGCATCGGGAAGCGGTACTTCGGAATCCCGAAGAACGTCGCGCCGCCGAGCTGCGGCAGCGCCTCGTAGATCGTGACGTCGAAGCCGCGGATGGCGAGGTAATACGCAACCGTTACGCCGGAGGGGCCGCCACCGACGATGGCGATCTTCTTGCCCTCGCCGACGCGCTCGACCTCGGCGTGAACGACATCGGAGAGATCGTCGAACTGCTCGGTCACGTACCGCTTGAGCCAGCGAATCGCCAGTGGCTCGCCCTGGACGCCGATCGAGCAGACGCCCTCGCACCGCCTCGTGCACACCTTGCCGCACATCTCCGGCATCGCGTTGTTGTCGTAGATGATGTTGAGCGCCGCGATGTCATCGCCGTCCCGGATGGCGGCGATGTAGTCGGGAATGTGCATGTGGGCGGGGCATGCCGCCACGCACAGGCCGCACTCGACGCAGCGGGACGCCTCCCTGCGCGCCTCCTCCCGGCTGTATCCAACGACGACCTCGGCCCACGTCCTCGTACGTTCGGCCGGGTCCAGCATCGGCATCGGGACACGCTGGTGATCGACCAGGTCGAAGCCCTCTTCCTGGCGCCACCCCTTCTCGGCGCTGTCCCACGGCTTCGGATCAACCCCGGGGATGTACCTGAAGGCGTCCGCGTCGGCCTCGACCCAGATGTACTCGTTCGACATCCCCAGGGACCCCGACGGACAGACATCGACGCACAGGGCACACCAGCAGCACCGGCCGTAATCCACGCGCGGACGCAGACCCGAATCTCCCGTGACGGGATCGTCGACCGGAACCATGTCGATGGCGACGTTCTGGCAGATCTCGGCGCAGCTCCCGCAGCCGATACACGTCTTCGTGTCGTTGATGTGCCAGCCACGATACCGGTCGGCGCCCTCGCGGTACCCGTGCCTGTCGGGAAGCGTGAACGGCTTGGAGAATGCCTGCAGCCAGGCCGAAAAAGGTGCCAGGGTATGTTTGACGCTCATCCGGGCCTCCTACCTCTCCATCTCGGGCGGACACACCTGGAGCGACACCATCAGTGGTGCGAGATCCGCGATATTCGTCCCGGGAATCATCCGTTCGAGGAGTGCCACGCCGTGCACGTACGACGGTGCCCGAACGTGCACGCGGCGGATCTTGTCCGATCCGTCGGTGACAACGTAGTACCCCATCTCGCCGCGCGTGGCCTCCGCACGGACGTACGTCTGGCCGGGCGGGATCGTCCACGTCAGCATGTTCGGCAGCTTGGCGCAGTACGGCCCCTCCGGCATCTTGCGGAAGATCTGGCGAATCAGGTCCATCGACTGGGCGATCTCCTGGCGCCGGATCCAGGCGCGAGCGTAAATATCGGAGCCCGTCGTCGTCACGACCTCGAAGTCGAGCTCCGGGTACTTCTCGTACGGAAAATCCTTGCGGACGTCGCGGGGGATGCCCATGGCGCGCACGATCGGACCGGAGAGGCTCATCTCGTCCACCCACTCCTCGGGAACAACGCCGACGCCGATGGCGCGTTTGCGAAACACCGACGAGTCGAAGATCACGTTGTCGACGAGCGGGAGCTTCTCCTCGATCGTCCGGAAGTTCGCCTCCATCCTCTCGGCGAATCCCTCGGGCAGGTCCCGGCGCACGCCGCCGTAGGTGATGAACATGTGGTAGATACGCCCACCGGTCAGCTCCTCGAAGCGATCGAGGACGAGATCGCGCAGGGCGATCAACCAGTTCGGGGCCGCGCCCATCGCCATGGCCCCGATGTGTCCGCCGAGGGTCATCAGGTTCATCTGGAGCCTGGACATCTCGAGCACCAGCGTCCGGATCCAGCGGCCCCGTTGGGGCACCTCGGCCGCGAGACCCGACAGCTCGTCGAGGCCCGCCGCGAGGAGGTACTCGTTCGTATCCGGCTCCGGCACGCAGATCCGGCACACGATGGGAAACGACTGGATGAACCGCCGCCGTTCCATCAACTTTTCGAACCCGCGATGGAGGTACCCCACGTGGGTGACGCCGGCGGTCAGGGTATCGCCTTCGAGCCACGCCTGTACCGACATGTTGCCGGTGATCCCGGGGTGCTGGGGTCCAAACCAGAGCTGAACGCGGCGTCTCAGCTCGGACGTCTCAGTCGTCATGGAGATACCCCCTCTCGCCAAAGACCTTGCCGATGTACGCCCGCGGATCGGTGTGCTCCCTGCCGGGCCGCGACGGATGGTGTTTATCCACGTAGGCCACCGTGTCGAAATCGCGTCGCATCGGCGGGATGTCGTTCCACCCTTCGAGGATGAACGGGACGCCCTGCCGGGGACTTCCCGGAAAATGGATCCCGAACATCTCGTTGATCTCCTGCTCGTACGTCACCGCCTGCGGCCACAGCACGTGGATCGATTCCGCCTCGGCGTCCCCACGCCCGATCCGGGTGCACACCATCAGCGAAACGTGGGCCTTGGGATCGGTCAGAAGGTACGTGAGCTGGAGCTCGCCGTCCTCGATCCAGTCGACGGCGGACATGTGGGTCAGCTGGACGTACGGCGTGTGG
>JAADFN010000102.1:19636-65520 GCA_013152895.1 Acidobacteriota bacterium
CGGCACGACCGTTTTCGGCTGCACGCCGACCTGGAGAAGATCGGGCCGTTGCTCGTGCTGCCACTCGGCCCCGAACCGTTCACGGATGTCATCAAGAATGCTCGTCATCGTGGCCTACCAGTTGTAATCGGGCATGTTCCAGTCGTTGATAACCTTCTTCTGGTTTTCCTTGTACCAGTCGAAGTTCTCGAGATAGTGATTCCAGCCGTTCGCCTCGCCCCGCTTGATCATCGCCATCAACTCGCCGAACCCGGCCAGCAACGCCTCCGGCCTCGGCATGCACCCCGCGATGTAGATATCGACCGGCAGGTACAGATCGAGGCGGTTGATCGTGTTGTACGAGTCCCAGTACATGCCGCCATTGATCGTGCACGAGCCCAGGCCGACGACCCACTTGGGGCTCGGCATCTGCTCGTAGGCGCGGATCACGCGCTTGAGCGACTTGACAGCGAGGTATCCCGAAATGATGAGCACGTTGGATTGCCGCGCCGTCGGCCGCATCGCCATGCCGAAGCGCTCGAAGTCGAAGCGCGCCGTCGTCAGCGGGCGCAGCTCGATGCCGCCGCACCCGGTCCCGTACGCCATCACCCACAACGAGTTGGCGCGAAACCAGTTCTTGATCTTCGCCAGCGATTCCCGCATCGGGAGGGGCTGCTGACGTCTCGTCTCGCCGAGGAAATACCCGCGGCCCAAGGGCGCATGGGGTTCGGCGCCCCTGGGAGGCTCGACGAGAACCGGCAACGTGGACTGGGGTTTCGTATCCATGGATGCCTCCTACCGGATCAACACCAGGAGCACGCCGGCGATCCCGGCGACCGTGGGCCATCCCAGGAAAAAGCGGACCGCCTGCTCCGTCCTGAACCGGGGAAAGACCGCGCCGACGAAGACCGACCAGAAGTAGATGATGAACGTCTTGACGAACGCTTCGAGGATGCTGTGGGCACCGCCGAGGAACAGGTCCATGTACAGGACGATCTTGGCGACCGCCAGGATCGCCCGGCCGCTCATCATCAACGAGAGGAAAACCGAGTTGTACTCCGTCGGGGGGCCAACGGGAATCTCCTGCGGCGCGCCAACGATGTTGAACGGCGCGTACATGTTCATGCCAAGAAACGCGATGAACGCCGCGATCGCTGCCAGGGGGTTCGTCAGGATATTCCAGTGAAGAATCCCGCCCTGCTGCACCATGATGATGTCGTGGATCGAGAACGAGTGCACCTCGGCCGCCATGGCCACCATCGCCAGGGCGAAGGGAAGCTCGTAGGCCGTCATCTGCGACAGGCCGCGGGAGATCCCGATCGGCGAGTGCGGGTGCCCGGAGTCCGCGGCGCCGAGGGCCATCCCGAGCGATCCGAAGAAGATGAAGTACATGACGAGCAGCAGGTCCCCGTCAAAGGAGAAGTTCGACAGGGCCGGCACCCCGATGACGACCGGAACGAGGAGGTACAGCCCGATCCCCCCTCCGGCCCGGAAGATCGGGGCGAGGTAGAACATCCAGCCGTGGCGGGTCGCCGTGCGCTGAAAGATGACCTTCCCGAGGTCGATGAACTGCTGCCACACCGGAGGCCCGATGCGGCCCTGGATCCGGGCCATCACCTTGCGGATGATGCCCGCGATCACGAGCCCGTAGGCGATGGCCACGAGAACGCCCACCAGGGACCAGGCGATTTTGACACCCAACGGCATGAGTCCCTCCCTACCGTGCCAGCCCGAAGGCCGCAAGCACGAGAATAAAGAGCACCGAGTAGAGCACGTAGGTCTGCGCGTTCCCCGTGTAGAAGCGCCGCCCCGCGTCCGCGATTCCCTCCACGACGTCGACGACTCCGTTCCAGAATGCCGTCACCCGTGCCTTGAGTAGGGGGGCGAACGCCTTCTCGTAGGGCCGGTAGAACGCCCAGGCGTACTGCACCTCCTCCGGCGAGGGCGGAAGCTCCCCCGAATAGACGATATCGAGCTGGTTGACCTTCGTCGGTTTCGCCCCGGCGGTGACGAGGATGACCAGGAGCACGACGACGAGGACGACGACCATCGCCATCATTGCAGCGGCGTTGAAGTACCCGAAGCTCGTGGTCATCGTCGTCGCGCTGGCGAACCGGACGCCCGGCACGCCGAAGACGCCCGTCACGAGATGCTGCAGGGGCTCGACCAGGACCCGAGGCCGGACCGAGAGGACGAGGATCGGCACGATCATGAGTAGCTCGGCCAAGAGCAGCGGCCACGGCGCTTCGCGCACCTGGCGATGTTCGTCCTTGAGCTGGCCAAGGAAGATCGAGTGGATCAGCCGGAAGCAGTAGAGGAAAGCGATCACCGACGCGAACATCATGAACGCCGTCAGGAAGAGCCAGCCCTTGTCCATCAACGCCTCGTACAGGAGCCACTTGCCGGCAAACCCGGAGAGCGGTGGCACACCCGCGAGGGCGATGATCCCGATCAACACCGCGATGAACGAGGCGGGCATCCGCCTGATCAACCCCCCGACATCGGCGAAGGTGCGCACGCCCGTCCGGTAGATGACGCCGGCGACGGCCAGGAAGAGCAACCCCTTGAACAGGAAGTGGTTGACCGCGTAATAAAGGGCGGCGGTCCAGCCCAGCGGCGTCATCAGCGCCATGGCCAGGACGACGTAGCCAACCTGCCCGACCGACGAGTAGGCCAGCAGCTTCTTCATGTCCTCCTGGAACACGGCCAGAAGGGTCATGCCGAAGGCCGTCAGCCCTCCGAGCCACCCCAGCAGGTGCGCCGCGCTGAGCGAGCCGGCTGCCGTGGCAAGGGTGGGAACCGCGATCCGGGCCACGACCGCCGCGAGCCCGAAGATCGGCAGCTTCGAGATCACGCCGGAGAGAAACGGCGTAAAGAGATCCGGGGATTCCGAGTACGCATGTGCACGCCCCAGGAGGCGACCTTGACGGCGAAGCCGGCCGCCAGCAACCCCCATGCCGCCAGTGCGAGCCCACCGGTGAGCGTGGGCAGCGCGTCGAGCGACTGGACGCCGACGCTCTCGGCCACCATCATGCCGCCCAGCACCAGGAGGCCGGCCGCGGCGGCAAACAGCATGTAGAGGTAGCCGGCCTTGGGACCGCGGCGGCCCTGGCTGACGAGCAGGTAGCTCGACCACGTCATCAGCTCCCAGCCTGCGAAGAAGCCGAGCAACGATCCGGCGAAAAGAATGCCGACGATCGAGCCCACCAGGATCAGGAACAGTCCCCAGAAGCTCCCGCGCTCGGCCGGAATACCGAGCCCGGCGACCGAGATCACGAACGCACCGAAGAGCACCATCACGAGGAAGAACCCGCGAATGTTCCAGAGTGGGCACGCCTGCCCGCCGGCGAATACCGCCCATCCCGCCCAGGCGACAGCCGCGAGCGTCAGTGCCGCCTTGAAGCGTTCGGGCAATGCCCGTACGAAGAGCAGCACGAAGCCAACCACGCCGAGGAAAATCGACGGCGCCCTGAATCCGCCCCACACGCCCATCAGCACCCGGAAGCCCAGTGCGATCGCCAGGCCGGCGTAAAGCAGGGTTCCGGCGACTTCGCTCAGGGCGACACCCGCGGCGCCGCGCGTGACCGATCCTGACGGTGTCAGAACCTCCTTGAGCCAACCGAAGTAGTACACGAACTCGAAGAGCGAGCCGGCCAGGAGCAGGCCGACCCACCATCCGTGGCCGTGCTGCGCCAGGCCGACGAGCGCCTGCCACTTGCCCCAGAAGCCCGGGAACGGAGGCAGGCCCGTCATCGCCAGCACGAAGGCGACGAGCGCGACCTTGAGAGCGAGGGAATCGTGGAACGCGCCCCGCCAGTCCGTGATCTCCTCTCCGCCGTGTGTCCCGGCCAGCCAGAGCAGCCCGGCCTTGGCAAAGGTGTGGTTGAGCAGCAACAGTGCGATCGCCGTCAGCGCGATTTCGCCCGACTTGACGAACGGTACCAGGAAGACGAGCAGCCCGATCTGGGCCGACGACGAGTAGCCCAGCATCCGCCGGACCCTCTTCTGGCGGATCGCCAGCACGTTGCACACGAGGAACGTCGTCATTCCCACCGACGCGAACATCGCCGCCCACGCCGGCCCCGCGTAGAGCGCCGAGATCTTCCAGAAGACGAAGAAGAGCGCGTTGACCGTCGTCCCGACGATCAGCGCCATCACGCCCGGCTCCACCCCGTCGTACAGGTCGATCGCCGGCCCGTTGAGCGGGAACAGCTTGAGCTCCGACATCAAACCAACCATGAGAAGCAGAAGAACGGTCCCCGTCCCGGCCACCGCCGTCATGGGCAGCTTGTGAACCATGTCGTCCAGGTTCAACGTTCCCGTGATCTTGTACAGGAAGGCAACGCCGATCAGCACGAAGGTGGACGCCGCGGAGCCGAGCGCGATGTACTTGAACCCGGCTTCCAGGCCGGAGCGTTCCTTCCCGAAGACCACGATCGAGTAGGTCCCGATGCCACTGATCTCCAGGAACACGAACGTGTTGAAGACGTCGCGGGTCATGATCAGGCCGATCGCGCCGGTGACCAGGAGGAGCTGGATGACCAGGCCCCTGAGGCTTCCAACCTCCTCGTGATGGGCCAGGTACAGCGCCGACCCGATGCCCGTCAGGGCCGCCAGACCGACAAGCGCCGCCTCCATCGGCCCCAACCGGAGGTTGATGCCGATCGGGGGCGCCCAGCCGCCGGTCATGAGAGTGACCGCGGCGGCGCCATGCTGGAACCTGGTCAGCCACTCGCCCGCAACGAAGAGCTCGAAGGCGAGCGTCAGCAGGTGCACCGCGCGGGTGGTGCGCCGCCCGAGCATGTCCACCAGGGGAAGGAGGAACGCGACCGCCAGCGGAACGGCAATGAGCAGAATCGGGTTTACCACTTCATCCTCCCGAACTGACGAACATCGAGGGTCTTTCCCGTCGCGTAGAGGCGTACGACGTATGCGAGCATGAGCGCGGTGACGCCAACACCGATGACGATTGCGGTCAGCACCAGGGCCTGTGGCACCGGGTCGACGAACCGCGCGGTGTTGACGAGCAACGTTGCACGATTCGCAAGCATGTCCGGGTTGTTGACGATCGGCGCCGTCCTCCCCGGGAAGTAACCCAGGGCGACGATCAGCAAATTGGTCCCGCTGTCGATCAGGGAGAACCCGATGACGATCTTCAAGATGTTCCGTTTGACAAGGACGGTGGCAAACCCGATTAGGATGACGATCAGCCCCGTGGCGACGTACAGCTCGTTGCCCGCCATGATCAGTTGCCCTCCCCGTCCCCCGCGGCATGAACCATCACGTCCAGCAACACGGAAAGCTCGGACCCGACCTTGAGACCGATCAGGATGTAGATGATCGGGATGATGCCCGCTGACACCACCCGGTTCCACTGTCCAAGCGGAAGGACCCCCTTGTTCGCGAGAAACGAGCCGGTGACGATCAAACCTGCCAGGCCCGCCAGCACGAACCCCAGGCCGGAGAGCGATTCAATCCAGCTCAGCGACCCGTGAGGGAGGGACCGGTCCCGGTCCGCGAGCAGCAGCAGCAAGACCCCCGAGGCGATGACCGCGCCCCCCTGGAACCCTCCGCCGGGCGTCAGGTGGCCGTGCACGAAGATGTAGGCGCCGAAAACAACGATCGGCGCAAACAACGCGCGGGCGCCCGTCTGTACGATCTCGCTCGCGGGTACGGGCTCGGTCACCTCGAGGCCGGAACGCCGCCGGAGCACGAACGCCGCTCCGCTGACGGAAAGAAACAGCACGGTGACCTCGCCCAACGTGTCGAAGCCACGATAGTTGACGACGATCGACGTCACGAGGTTGGACCCGCCGTTATCCTTGAGGCCATCGGCCACGTAATGGTGCGTCACGGGGCCCAGAGCCGTGGGCATCGCGATCGGGACCAGTTGCCACAGGACGAAGCCCACCGTCACGATGGCGATCATGGAGATGATCTGCTTCATTGATCTTTTCCTTCCACCTCTTCCGTCCGCCGCACGGCGATCAGGAAGATGACCGTTGAAAGCCCGGCGCCGATCGCCGCCTCGGTCATCGCCACGTCCGGCGCTGCCAGCCTGAGGAACAGGAACGAAATCGCCAGGCTGACGACCCCGGCGAACACCGTCGCCGCCAGGAGGTTCCTGTGGACCGCCGCGCCGACGGCCGAGATAATGACCACGAGACATACGAGAAGGTCGACCAGGTTGAGCCAGGTGACGATGTTCATACCTCGACCTCCTTCACAACCGGCTTCTTGTCCTTGAGCGTGTCCTTGACGGTCAGCGGGGTCATCGGGACCCCCACCCGGTGAGCGGCCCGCGCCAGCGCGTGCGACGAGATCGGGTTCGTGAACAGGACGAAGAATGCGATCAGCAAGAGCTTCGGCAGCCACGCAGGATGCATGATGCCGAGCCCGATCATCGTCAACACGTTGCCCAGCGTCGTCGCCTTGGTACCCGTCTGCATCCGGTTGTACAGGTCCGGCATGCGAACGATCCCGAGGGCGCCCAGGAAGAGAAAGAGGGCGCCGATCAATACAAGGACAGCCCCGATGATGTTGTGAATCATGTCACACCCCCCGGTCGGCGTAGCGCGCAAGCGCCGTCACGCCGAGGAAGGAGAGAACGCCGTAGACGAGCGCCACATCGAGGTAGATCGCGCGGCCGGCATACAGGGCGTAGGCGGCCATCATCGGCATCGTGATCAAGGTCAGGACGTCAAGAGCCACGGCGCGGCTCGCGGCCCGCGGGCCCTTGACAAGGCGAACGACGGCCAGCAGCGTGCCGGCGGCGCCAATGGCCAGGGCGAGCTCGAGGAGTAGGTTAGCCAAAGATCACCTCCAGGTACTTTTCAAAACCCTCGACGATTTCACGGGTGGCGCCCTCGATATCCTCATGCCGGACATCGATCCAGTGGATACACAGCTCATCGCCGCAGATATCAACGGTCAACGTTCCCGGCGTCAACGTGATGGAATTGGCAAGCGCGAGCCGCCCCATGGGCGTTGTGAGCTTCGTCTTCACCGTGACGATACCCGGACGGATCGGCAGCTTGGGATCGATGACCCTTCGGGCCACGTCGAAATTGGACATGATGATCGCCCAGGCCATGTAGGGGATGTACGCGAGCGCGTACGCCAGGCGGCGGGGCTGGAAGATCTTCAGGCTGGCCGGGCCGAACGGCTCGCCGCCGGCAAGCAATGCAACCAGGACGGCGACAACGGCGCCGGCCGCCAGCTCCTCCGGGTCGGTGCTCCCCGTCAGGGCGATCCATAACAGCCAGAGCGGTCCAATAGCGATCAGAATCGAGGGAAGACGCTGCATGGGGGATTCTCCTCAGCCGAGTTGATGGGTCCATCCATCCGGATGCTGTGCCACCGACATCAAGAAATCCAGGACTTCGAGGGTCACTGGATTGTCGATCTCGTAGTAGACGCGGGCGCCCACCCGCCGCCGTCTCACGAAGTCCGCTTCGTGAAGGATCTTCAGTTGCTGCGAAACGTTCGATTGCCTGTCGCCGGTCGCTTCGACCAGCTCATGCACGCACGCCGGGCCCTCTGCAAGGCGGCATAAGAGCTTGAGCCTCAAGCGGTTGGCAAACACGGCAACAAAATCACGAACCTCACCACAATCTCCATCGTGGAGCGTGGGATCGGCAACGGAAACGTGGCTCAACCACTCCATTACCAAATGAGAATATACTTGTGAAGAGTTTCACGCAACCCCCCTTCACAAGAATTTTTCCTCTCTCATCTTAACGTTCTGATCCTCTGGAACTTCGCTGGGACGCACCGTGGCTGGAAGGGACCCGGACATCAACAAAGACGCTCAATGCATCCCGTCGCGGCCATTCCCCTTCATCGGCACGTTCGCTCCAGGCCGCCAAACGTGCTTTGGCTGATCACACGGATCTCAGGGCCGTCACGGGATCCATGCGTGCCGCCTGGCGCGCCGGCCACCAGGACGCGAAGGCGATGATCACCGTCGAGACGGCGACCACGGCGGCCAGGTGAAGCGGCGTCACACGCAGCGGGATGAACTCCACCATGTAGACCTTCGCAAGCCCCGGCGGGAAGCTCAAGAGCCGGAAGTGCGTCATCACGAGGCTGACGATCCACCCGAACCCGATACCGGCCAGCGCCCCGGCCCCTCCCAGCATGCACCCGACGAGCATCAGAACGCGCCGTACCAGGCGCGGGGGGGCGCCCATGGCCTGCAGGGCGCCCGACGTCTTGCGTTTCTCGACCGACACGATGACCAACGCGGAGCTGACCTGGAATGACGCGACCGCCGCCACCAGGCTCAGCACGATGAAGAGAGACAGGGTCTGCCATTTGAGCGCTGCAAACAGCGCCGGGTTCATGTCGAACCAGTCCGTCACGATCAGGCCGGGAAGCGCACGCTCCACCGCGGGGCGAAGCTTCCGCGCGTCCATCGGATCGTCGAGGGCGATCTCGAGCCCGGTTGCACCGGCACCCGGCAGAACGTGCAGGAGCCGGCCCAGAGGCACGATCATCCACTGCTCGTCGAATTCTGAGAACTGGAGATGGAAGGTCCCGGCCACGCGGCATGTCACGGAGGGCAGAACGAGGCTCCCCGCCTTTGGCGCGATCAGCACGTGGACGATTGCGCCGTTCTTCACACCCATCCTCGCCGCGAGACGGTACCCCAGCACTGCGGGCAGCTCCGGTCCCCGCGACGGCCACGTGGACAGCCCCGTGTACGGCGGCGGACGCTGGACCGCCTTGAGCACGACGACCAGGGGGTTGGACGGCTCGCGGGGATCCTGCAAGAGACCGGAGACGTACATGACGGGATCGGCGGCTTTGACCCCTGGAACCTGTTTCACAACGCGCACCAGCTTCGCCGCGGCGTCCAGGGACAGCGGCCGCGGGGCGAAGGCGATCATCTGCGCATTCCCGCGCTGGAGGGCCGTGGCGATCGCCTGCCGGTAGCCGGTCATCACCGCCAGGGTAATCACCAGAGACGCCGTCGCAAGCGCGACGCCGGACAGGGCTGCCAGGGCCGTCCCCCGCAGCAGCCCCTTTCCCCTCCGGCGGAGAAAACGCACGGCAAGCTCCAGCTCCAAGCTCATGGTTGACGAGTCTACCAGGAGCGCGTCCCGCGCCGCCCCCTTTCGCCGTCTACCGGGGTACAATCGCGGCCCGGGAGGAGCGCATGCCGTTACAGGAGATCCGTCACGCCGCAGCGAGGGCGATCAGCGACGCGCTCGCCAGCGCATTCGACACAGACACCGGACCGGTCATCCTCGAGGTTCCGCCGGGACGGCATCTCGGTGACCTCGCCTGGCCGGGTGCGCTGCCCCTGGCGAAGGTTCTCCGGCAGAGCCCGCGCCGTATCGCCGAGACCGTGGTCTCCGCCGCCGCATGGCCGCCGGAGGTCGCCCGCGTCGAGATCGCCGGGCCCGGCTTCGTCAATCTCTTCCTCGACCGCGGAAGGCTGTTGGCCAAGCTGCTCGTGCCAGGGCCGGAAGAAGCCGGAGCGCCTCGCGACAAGATCGTCGTCGAGCACACGAACATCAACCCGAACAAGGCCGCGCATATCGGGCACCTGCGCAACGCCGTGCTCGGCGACATCCTCGTCAGGTGCCTGCGCCACCTCGGCCACCCCGTCGAGGTCCAGGACTACATCGACGACACCGGCGTCCAGGTGGCGGACGTCGTCGCCGGCGTACTCTACCTCCCCGAAAGGGACGTCGCCTCGGCGCTGGGCCAGGAGCCGGCATCGCGCGAGGAGCTTCTCGACGCCTTCGTTTCCCGGCTCCCACAGAGCACCGTCCCGGAGCCCTCCACCACGGATTTCGACGATCTGTGCTGGGACCTCTACCCGCAGGTCACGGCGCGCTACGAGAGCGAACCGGAGTTTCTCGGCCATCGCACCGAGGTGCTGCGCGCCGTGGAGGCCGGCCACGGCGGACTTGACCTCGAAGAGTCCGTTTTCACGCTCGGCCGGGCGGCATCCTCCGGCGAAACGTACCCGCAGCGGGCCGTGGCGCGGCTCGCCGCCGCCGTCGCCGAGGGCAACATGCGGTGCCACCTCGCCACGATGGCGCGGCTCGGCATCGGCTACGACCTGTTGCCGCACGAGTCCGACATCCTCGCGCTGGGATTCTGGAGGCGCGCCTTCGAGCTGCTCAAGGAGGCGGGCGCCATCCGCAAGGAGACGGCTGGCAAGAACGCCGGTTGCTGGGTGATGTCGCTGGCCTCCAGCCCGGAGTTCGCCGACATGGACGATCCCGACAAGATCCTCGTCCGCTCCAACGGCACGGTGACCTACACCGGCAAGGACATCGCCTACCAGCTCTGGAAGCTCGGCCTGCTCCGGGATCCCAGCGGCACGCGGCACGACTTCGGCTACGACATCTTCGCCCACTGGAGGCAGGCGACGCCGGCGGCGCCCGTGGAGTACTGCGGCCGCAGCGGCCGTCTGCTCGCGCGGACGCGCCCGGATCCGTCACGGCAGATCTTCGGGCGGGAGTACGGGAACGGCCGGCAGGTCTACAACGTCATCGATGTCCGGCAATCGTACCCGCAGAAGGTCGTCAGGGAGGCCGTGCGCGTCCTCGGGCACCCACGGGCCGCCGACCGCTCGATCCACTTCTCCTACGAGATGGTCGCCCTGACGCCCGCAGCCGTGCGGCTGATCGAGGCGCGCACCGGCGTCAGCTTCGGCCTCGACGAGGAGGCGATGTCGAAGAGCTACGTCGAGATGTCCGGACGCCGCGGCATCGGCGTCAAGGCCGACGAGTTCCTCGACGTGCTGAGTGCCCAGGCCGAGGACGCGGTCCGGAGCCGGACCGCCCCCGACGCCGCATCGGTCAACGTCCGCGCCCGCGCCCGCGCGATCGCCGTCGGCGCCCTGCGATACCTGATGGCGCGCCAGTCCCGCAACCGCGTGCTGGCCTTCGACTTCGACGAAGCCCTGGCGTTCGAGGGCGACACCGGCCCGTACCTCCAGTACTCGGCCGTCCGGGCGGCCAAGATCTTCACCAAGTTGGCCGCCCGCCGCGGCGAGGGGATGGTCGAGTCCGAAGAGGCCGCGTCGCTCCAAGAGGCCGAGATCCCCGACGACCTGTGGGGGCTCGTGCTCGAATGCGCCCGCAGGCGCGAGATCATCGGCCAGGCGGTCGATACGCTGGAGTTCTCCCTGCTGGCCCAGCACGCCCACAACCTCGCCCAGCTCTTCCACAAGCTCTACCACGTCCACCCGGTGCTTCCCGAGGAGGACGAGGCGCTGAGAAGGCTGCGCCGGGCGGTCTTTACCGTGTTCGTCCGCGAGATGCGCAGCCTCCTCGAGGAGCTACTCGGCATCCCGGTCCCGGAAGAGATGTAACGGAGGAACACCGCGATGGCCTCACCCGCCGCCAGGCTCGCCCGCTTTCAACGGATCCGCGATCAGCTCGCCCGGCTGATCCGCACCGTGCCCGATCCGATCGCCCGCCGCGCGACCGCCGCCGCACTGCTGCACCACAAGATCCCCGGCGTGTCCTGGACCGGCTTCTACATGCTTCGGGACGGCCAGCTCCTCGTCGATGTCTACCAGGGTCCGGTCGCATGCCTCAGGCTCGCACCCCACACCGGCGTCTGCTGGGCCGCCATCGACCGCGGCGAAGGCCTCGTCGTCCCCGATGTCGCCACTTTCGAGGGTCACATCCCCTGCGACCCCCGGACCCGCTCCGAGCTCGTCGTTCCGCTCCCCGGTCCCGGCCAGCATCCCGTCGGCGTCCTCGACGTCGACTCGTACCACCTCGCCCACTTCGACGACGCCGACCTCGAAGGCTACACCCTCGTCCTCGATGCCCTGACCGCATAGGCGCGCAGCCCCTCGCCGGGATCGGGACGCGTTGTCACGCCAGGATGGAGTAACCGCCATCCACGACCAGGGTCTGGCCGTGGATCATGGAGGCAAAGTCGGTGCACAGAAAGACGACCACGTTGGCGACGTCCTGTGGATCGAGGACGCGCCCGGCCGGCGTACGCTCCCGCGCCGTTTGCAGTATCTGGTCCCGGTTGGGAAAAAAGCGAAGGGCATCGGTGTCGACGGTCCCGGCCGACACGGCGTTGACCCGCACACCGTCAGGTCCCAGCTCGGCCGCCAGGTGCCGGACCATGGACTCCAGTGCCGCCTTGGAGGCGCCGACGGCCATGTAGTTCGGTATGGCGCGGACGGCGCCCAGGGATGACACGGCCACGACCACCTTGCCGGTGTCGGGCGGGAGCTTGATGAATTCCTGGACCAGCGGCAGCAGCGCTCCCGCGTTGATGTCCATCGTCCAGTGGAAGTGATGCAGGCTGAGCTCGACGGCGGGGCGAATCACTCCGGAGGCGGCGTTCGAAACCAGAAAATCGAGCCCGCCCCACGCCGCGCTGATCTGCTCGAACATCCGGTGCACGTGCTCCGGCTTGGCCACGTTGCCCTTCACAACGAGAGCCCGTGCGCCCCGGGCCTCGATCTCGGCCGCCGTGTCCTCGGCGAGGGTCCGCTGGCGCAGGTAATTGATCGCCACGTCGACCTTGAAGTCGGCGAGTGACAGGGCGATGGCCCGCCCGATACCCCGGGAGGACCCGGTGACCAGGGCCCGCTTGCCGCGGATCATGAGATCCATATGCGCCTCCTCCCACGAGCCTAACCTCCACGACCGCCGAGGGCAAGCAGGAACAATGACGGAGCCTGCACCTCACATGGACATGGGCTATTCGCCGAGTTGGCGGGGGCGGGAGACGCCCGATCGATCCGTGGTCTTCTTCTCCGCGATCTTCCCGTCGGCATTCCCGGCGCGCTGGCGGTGGGTCCGCGGTCGGGACGGTTACAATGGCGGGGATGCGCGGCACAAACCCGGACCGGCCCGACGTGACCCGAAACCCGGGCGAACGCCTTGTGACCGTGCCCCTGGCAGTGGCCGCCGCGACGTGCGGACTCGCCGCCGCCGGGCTTGCAGTGTTCAGCGGACCCGCCGTGAGAGTGCTGTTGGGGCTTTCGCTGCCGATCTTTCCCGGCGGCGCCCCGGCCGGGTATTACGTTTCGCGCCTTCGCTGGACCGCACTCGGTTGGGCCGTGCTGGGCCCAGCGTTCCTGATCGCCTCCTCCGTGAGCTGGCGCTGGCTGACGGGGCCGGGCCGGCCGTTGTCGGGATCACCACGGCAACGAAAGGCCACGGTGCTGCTGCTCGTGGCCCTGGTCCTTGCAGGCACGAACCTGTTGCCGCGCCAGCGAACGGGCGACGAGCCCGCATACATTGCCGTCGCGCACTCCATCTGGCGGGATCACGACATCGAGGTCCCCGAGATCGGCGATCTGCTCCACCCGAGCCCGGCAGCGCTTCTCCGCGGCGAGGCGATCTCCCGGCATGCGCCGGGCATGAGCTTGCTGCTCGCCGCGCCGCTCGCGCTGCTCGGGGAAGCCGGCGTCCGGCTCACCACGGCGGCGCTCGGCATCTGTTTCATCCTCGTGCTGATGGGCATCCTCGGCGAGCACATGGACGACGAGCGGGCCCCCGCGGTCGCCCTCCTCGTCGGCATCACGTTCCCGGTCGTGACCTTCGCCGGGCTGGTCTTTCCCGATCTCGCCGCGGCCCTTGTCTTCGCCGTGCTCTACCGGTCGATCATCCAGGAGCGGGGCCACGCTCTGCTTCCCGCGCTCGCGATCGGCGCCATCGTCTGGTTCAACTCGAGGTACGTGCTGCCCGCCGTGTTCCTCGGTGGCTGGGAGCTGCTTCGGAGCTCCTCCCGGCTCAGACGGCGCTGGGAGATTCCGGGCGCGCTGGCCACCAGCCTTGGGCTGATGGCATGGCTCCACCTGCGGTGGTTCGGCAGCCCCTCGCCGTTCGCCGCGTGGCACGGGATGCCGCACCTCGTCTCGTGGAGCAACCTGATCCCGGGGACCCTCGGCGTGCTCGTCGATCAACAGTACGGCGCGCTGGTCTGGGCACCGATCCTGCTTCTGTTTCCGGTTGGATTCGTCATCTTGAGCAGGCGGAACGTGCGGGAAGCTGCCGCCGTGGTTCTTCTTGGCGGGCTCACCATTGGTCCGGGAATCCTCCACGACTGGAGCGCCGGATGGTCCCCCGCCGCACGTTTCTTCGTGCCGCTGCTCGGCCCGCTGATGCTCCTCGCTGGGTTGGGGCTGGTGTTCGCCCTCGATGGCGGACGCTTGCGGAGGGCGGCTGCCGGAATCATCATTGCCGGTCAGCTCGCGATCGGGTTTCTCGCCGCGGCGATCCCTGGAAAGGTATTCGGGACGTTCGAGGCGGCGCCGCACAACTACTTCCTCGATCTTCTGGGACGCGCCGCTCATTTCGATACCACATGGATCCTGCCGTCGATCAGGGCCTCCCAGGCGACGCCGACGTTGATTCACGCCACGATCCTCGGCGGGCTCTGGCTCCTGTTCTGCGGATTCTTCGTCCGCGCCCGCGCCCGGTAAGTTTTTACGTGGGCATGACCCATCCCCTGCCCGAGTCGCCTATGATCCATCCTGGGGGAGGTGACCTGTGAAGCGAACCGGCGTCGTCGGCGTGAGTTACCGCACGACACAGGCCGACAAACTGGCCCGTGCGACGCTGCCCTCGGATTTCAGCGCCGAGGATCTCAACGAGCTCGCGCGCCTGGCGGGCTTTGCGGAGCTTGTCTACCTTGGCACGTGCAACCGCGTCGAGCTCTACTTTCGCACGGACGCGGTCAACCACAACGCATCGGTCCTGTTCCACCTCCGCCGCAGCCTGGCCGACCTGACGGGCGGCGCGTGCCAGTTGCCCGGCGATGACGAGATCTACTTCTACCGCGGAACGGACGCCATACGTCACCTCTTCCGCGTGACGGCCTCCCTCGATTCAATGATGGTCGGCGAGGCCCAGATCCTCGGCCAGGTCAAGCAGGCCCACGAAGCGGCGCACAAAGCGGGACGGCTCAACGGCATCCTGGACCAGGCGTTTCACGAGGCGTTCCACCTGGCCAAGCGGATCCGGACCGAGACGGAGCTGAGCCGCCGGCCGGTCTCCCTCGTCACGCTCGTCGAGCGAAAGCTCGAAGATCATCTCTCCGCCTCGTCCGCGCCGGCGCTCATTCTCGGTGCGGGCGAGATGGCGGCACAAAGTCTCAAGCTCATCCGGGGGATCGATCCGCGCCGGCGGGTTGTGATCGCCAATCGCACGCCAGGCCGGGCGGAACGCCTTGCGGGGGACGACGCCGACGCATACCCTCTCGCTCTCGATTCGATCCTGATGGCGCCCCCAGCCGCCGGTCTCGTGGTAGCGGCGACGTCCTCGCAGGAGCCCCTCCTGTGGCACGGCGAGATCGCCGCGATTCGCAAACAGCTGCCACCGGACGAGCCGCTCCTGTTGATCGACCTCGCGATGCCGGCCAACATCGAGCCGCTGGAGGAGGACATCCCCGGCGTGCAGCTGGTCGGTATCGAGGAGATGCGGGCCGAGGCCGAGAGAAACCGCCTGTGTCGTCTCAAGGAGCTGGAGCGATGCGACGAGCTGGTCGAGCACCAGATCACGATCCTGCGGCGGAGGCTCCTCGACCGTTCCCTCTCGCCGGTGGCCCGGGACCTGCACGCCGCCTTCGACGACCTGGCGTCCCGGGCGGTGCACCGCAGCTTGGAGAGGGACCTCGCGCACCTCGCGGAAGCCGACCGTCAAGCCGTGGAGCGGATGACGCGGGAGCTCGTCAAGCGGCTCGTCCAGGTGCCCCTCCGCGGGCTGAAGGGCGCGGCATGGGAGCATTCCGTCGCCATCCTCGAAAGTTTTTGCCACGGGCTCGAGGGAAATACCGGGCGATCCGGGAATGGGAGAGACGCATGACGATGGGGTTATTGAAGATCGGAACGCGCGGATCGGACCTGGCGCTGTGGCAGGCCCGCCGCGTCGAGCGGCTGATCGGCGAGCGGCTCGGCACAACGTGCGAGATCAGGATCATCCACACCCGCGGAGACCGGATCCAGAACGTCTCGTTTCAAAAGATGGAGGGGAAAGGCTTCTTCACCAAGGAGCTGCAGCAGGCGCTGCTCGACGGCACCGTTGATCTCGTGGTGCACTCGCTCAAGGACCTGCCAACCGAGGAGCCGGAAGGGCTCGCCGTCCCTGCCATCCCGGAGCGGGAATCGCCGGCCGACGTTCTCCTGGCCAGGGAGGGTCTCCTCGATGTCACACCGGACAACCCGCTCGGCCTTCCCCCGTCGAGCGTGCTGGGGACGTCCTCGCTGCGCCGGGCGTCGCAGGCGCTGGCGGTGACGCCATCGATCACGATCAGACCCCTGCGGGGCAACGTGCCGACGCGCGTGCGCAAGCTACGCGAGGGACGCTTCGACGCCATTCTCCTGGCGTCGGCCGGAATCGCCCGCCTCAAGCTCGATCTCGACGGGCTCGACGTGGTCGAGCTGCCGCCCGAGGTCATGCTCCCCGCTCCCGCCCAGGGCGCCCTGGCGATCGAGACCCGCCGCGACGATCCCGTGTTCCAGCTGCTCACCCCCCTGCACGACCACTCGGCGGGGCGCAGGATCCAGGCCGAGCGGGAGCTCTTGCAACTCCTCGGGGGCGGGTGCCAGATCCCGTTCGGCTGCCTGGCCACGGAAGAGACCGATGGCGCACTCCGGCTCGCCGCGGCGCTCGGCGTCGTCGACGAGGCGATCACCCGGGCCGAGGTCGTCCGCGTGGCCGCAGTTGCGCCGGAGCCCGGAAAGGCCGCGCGCGCCTGCCACACGGCGCTTCAGCTCGCGCAGGAAAAGCTCGAGGCGTCATGAGCCGGCGGATCCTGATCACGCGGCCCGAAGAGGAGTGCCACCGCCTGCAGGAGCTGGTTGGCGGAGCCGGCATCGTCATCGTGCCGTTTCCGGTGCTGCAGTTCGAGGCGTTCGAAGATGCGGAAGGCTGGAGACGGCTCGTCGGCGCCCTGGAAGCTGGAACGCTTCCGGAGGACCGCTGGATCCTACTGGCCTCTCCCCGCGCGCCGCGACGCCTCGTCGAAGAGGCGCAGCGCCGCGGTCTCGATCGGGTGCTCGAATGGCCCGCGGCGGCGGTCGGTACGGGGACGGCGCGACGCGCTGCGAGCGCCGGGCTGACGGTGCGCCTCACCGGACCGGGAACCGGCGCAGGGCTCGCGGAGGCGCTGATCTCGGGCGGCCACGCACGGGCAGCCTACCTCTTCGCGTGCGGCGAGGATCATCGTCCGGAGCTGCCGCGGGCGCTCGTCCGCGCCGGTGCGCAGGTGCTGCCGGTCATCGTCTACCGGATGCGGCCGGCCGGTCCCGACGAGCTTCCGCCGCCGGAGCCGCCGATCGACGGTGTCGTGCTGACCTCGCCGCGCTCGGCACGGACCTATCTCGAAAGGTTCAACGGCCGGCCGTTGGCCTGTCCCCACTGGGCCATCGGCCCGACAACCAAGAACGCCGCGGCCGGGTTGGGCATCGCGTGCCGGACCCCGGCCCGGCCCGAGCTGGAATCGCTTGCGGAGGAGTTATGTACGATCTGACCATCCGTCCACGCCGTCTCCGTGTCACCCCGGTCATCCGTGACCTCGTCGCCGAGGCCCGGATCGATGCGAACATGCTGGTGCAGCCGCACTTCGCCGTCCCGGGGCACGGGATCTCGGAACCGATCGAGGCGATGCCCGGCATCAGCCACCAGTCTGTCGACGAGCTCATCAAGACCGTCGCCTCGGACCTCGAGCTGGGCATCCGGGCGGTGCTCCTGTTCGGCGTGCCACCCGAAGGTGAGAAGTACCCGGACGGGCACTCCGCCTACGCCACGGACGCCGTCGTTTCCCAGGCGGTCACCGCGCTCAAGGAGCGGTTCGGCGACGACCTGGCCGTGATCACGGACGTCTGCCTGTGCGCGTACACCGATCACGGCCACTGCGGGCTGATCCACGACGGGCGCATCGACAACGACGCCACCCTCCCCCACCTCGCGCGCATGGCCCTCGGCCACGCCGAGGCCGGGGCGGACATCGTGGCGCCGTCCGACATGATGGACGGCAGGATCGGCGCGGTCCGAACCGCCCTCGACGAGGCCGGCCTCAGCCACGTCGGGATCATGTCGTACTCGGTCAAGTACGCCTCGGCGTACTACGGGCCGTTCCGCGAGGCGGCCAACTCCGCACCGGCGCACGGCGACCGGCGTTCCTACCAGATGGACGCGCGGAACCGCCGCGAGGCGCTGCTCGAAGCGCAGCTTGACATCGAGGAGGGGGCTGACATCCTGATGGTCAAGCCGGCCCTGGCCTACCTCGACGTCGTCCGCGACATCGCCGAGGCGTTCACGCAGCCGCTCGCGGTCTACAACGTCTCGGGCGAGTACTCGATGGTCAAGGCCGCCGCAGCGCGCGGCTGGATCGACGAGCGCGCGGTCGTGATGGAGAACTGGCACGCCTTCCGCAGGGCCGGCGCCGACATCATCATCACCTACCACGCCCGGCAGGCGCTGGCGGAGGGGTGGCTGTGAGCGCCGGACCCCGCTCCAGGGAGCTGTACCGCCGGGCCGTGGAGCTGATGCCCGCGGGCGTCAACTCCCCCGTCCGAGCCTTCAGAAGCGTGGGCGGGGAGCCGATCTTCTACGCCTCGGCCTCCGGCTGCCACGTGACCGACGTCGACGGGCAGCGGTTCGTCGAATACGTCGGGTCGTGGGGACCGCTGATTCTCGGTCACGCCCACCCCGCCGTCGTCGAGGCGGTTCGCGCCGCCGCCGGGCGCGGGCTCTCGTTCGGTGCGCCGTGCGAGGCGGAGGTCGAGCTGGCCGGGCTGATGACGGGAACGATCCCGCACCTCGAGATGGTTCGATTCGTCTCCTCCGGTACCGAGGCGGTCATGTCGGCGGTCCGGCTCGCGCGAGGCGCGACCGGGCGGGACGACGTCCTCAAGTTCAGCGGGTGCTACCACGGGCACGCCGACCACCTGTTGGTCAGTGCGGGCTCCGGCCTCGCCACCTTCGGCACGCCCTCGTCGGCCGGCGTCCCCGAGGCGTTCGCCGCCCACACCCTCGTGCTGCCGCTCGACGACGACGCGGCGCTCACGCGCCTGTTCGAGGAGCGGGGCGGCGGCCTCGCCGCGGTGATCATCGAGGGGATCCCCGCCAACGCCGGGCTGTTGATCCAACGGCAGGCCTTCATGCGGCGGCTGCGGGAGCTGTGCACGGCCAGCGGCGCGCTGCTCATCCTCGACGAGGTCATCACCGGGTTCCGCGTGGGACCGCGGGGCGCGGCCGGGATCTACGGGATCACGCCCGACCTCGCCACGTACGGCAAGATCATCGGCGGCGGCATGCCGGTCGGCGCGTACGGCGGACGCCGGGAGCTGATGGAACAGCTCGCGCCGCTCGGTCCCGTCTACCAGGCGGGGACGCTCTCGGGCAACCCGGTGGCGATGGCCGCCGGAATCGCCACCCTCCGCGCTCTCCTCGCCGACGACAGCGCGGCGTACGCGAGGTTGGAAGAGCTGGGAGACCGCCTCCAGCGCGGCATCGAGGGGGTGTTTGAAAGCCGCGGGCTCGGCTGGCGCGTGGCGCGCGCCGGATCGATCCTGTGGCTCTCCCTCCAGGACGGCGAGCCGCCGCGGCGGTTCGAGGCGATCGAGCCCGGCAACGCTGCGATCTACGCGCGCCTCCACCGCGCCCTGCTCGAGCGCGGCGTGTACCTCGCGCCTTCGGCGTACGAGGTGATGTTCGTCTCGACGGCCCACGACGAGACCGTCATCGACGAGACGATCGCGGCGTTTTCGGACGCCATGGCGGAGGTCCTCGCATGACGAACCGCTTCCTCGATGCCTGCTGGCGCCGCCGGGTCGACCGGCCGCCCGTGTGGGTCATGCGCCAGGCGGGCCGGTACCTTCCCGAGTACCAGGAGGTACGCCGGAAGGCCGGGGACTTCCTGACACTCTGCCGTACGCCGGAGCTCGCCGCGGAGGTCACCCTCCAGCCGGTCCGGCGGTTCGGCCTCGACGCCGCCATCGTCTTTTCGGACATCCTGACGCCGCTGGTTCCGCTCGGGGCCGAGCTCAGCTTCGCCCCGGGGCCGCGCATCGGCAATCCGGTCCGCCGGCAGGAGGACGTGGGCCGCCTGACGATTCCCGGGCCGTGGTCCGGGACCGGCTTCCTGGACGAAACCCTCGAGCTCGTGCGGGCGGCGTTGGCGCCGGAAACGGCGCTGATCGGCTTTAGCGGCGCGCCGTGGACGCTGGCGTCCTACCTCGTCGAGGGAACGACGTCGCGCTCGTTCACGCGGATCAAGGAGTTCGCGCTGACGTTTCCAGAGGCGTTCGGAGATCTCGTGAACCTGCTGGCCGACGCCATGGCGGCGTACCTCCGCAGCCAGGTCGAGCACGGCGCACAGGCCGTCCAGGTCTTCGATTCGTGGCTCGGTGCGCTGGGCCGGGAAGATGCGGCGGAGTGGGCGCTTGCCCCCGCAGCCAGGTTGCTCGAGCAGCTCGGCGATCTCGACGTTCCCAGGGTCTACTTCGCCAACGGGGCGAGCCATCTCCTCGACGCGCTCGCCTCGATGCCGTGCGAGGTGATCGGCATCGACTGGCGCACCGGTCTCGGCGAGGCGGCCGCCACGCTCGGCGGCCACGCGATCCAGGGCAACCTCGATCCTGGCGTCCTGATGGGGCCACCCGAGGTGATCCGCGCGCGGACCCGCGCCATGCTCGGCCAGGCGCCCCGCACCGGCTACATCGCCAACCTCGGCCACGGCATCACCCCCGACGTCCCCGTCAGCCACATGGACGCCTTCGTCCGCACGATCCAGGAGTATCGCTATGCCTAAGGTCGATCTCGGCCTCGACCGCCTGACGCCGGAGCTTCTCAACCGCTACGACCGGCCGGGGCCCCGTTACACCTCCTACCCGACGGCGCCACAGTTTGGCGCGGACTTCGGCGAAGACGCCTACCGGGAGCGTCTCGCGGTCGCCGCACAACGCCCCGGCGAGCCGCTGGCGATGTACGTCCACATCCCGTTCTGCGAGCACCGGTGCACCTACTGCGGCTGCAGCGTCGTCATCTCCCCCCACCACGGCCGCGAAGAGGCCTACCTCGACGCCGTCGAACGCGAGCTCGACCTGCTGGCCGAAGGGCTCGGGCCGAGGCGGTCGCTCAACCAGCTCCACTGGGGTGGAGGCACACCGACCTACCTGACCCCGGCGCAGTGCCGGCGCCTCTTCAACGCGATCACGAGCCGCTTCCCCCTCAACCCGGACGCCGAGGTCGCGATCGAGATCGACCCGTGCGTCACCACGATGGAGCACCTCGATGTGCTCCGCGAGCTGGGCTTCAACAGGATCTCGATGGGCCTGCAAGACCTCGATCCGAAGGTGCAGGAGGCCGTGGGGAGAATCCAGCCGCTGGAGCTGACCCGCCGGCACGTGGAGCGCGCCCGGGAGCTGGGTATCGGATCGGTCAACATCGACCTGATCTACGGCCTGCCCTACCAGAACGAGGCCGAGTTCCGCGAGACCGTCCAGACGGTCATCGGCGAGCTGGCCCCCGACCGCGTCGCGTGCTTTTCCTACGCGCACGTCCCGTGGATCAAGCCGCACCAGCGCGAGCTCGACGAGGCCGGCCTACCGCGAGGCTGGGAGAAGTTCCGGATCTTCGTCGGGGCCGTCGAAGAGTTCCTGACGGCGGGGTACCGGTTCGTCGGCTTCGACCACTTCGCCCGGCCCGGCGACGAGCTGGCCGTCGCGATGGATGAGGGACGCGTCCACCGGAACTTCATGGGCTACACCGTGATGCACGCCCCGGACCAGGTCGGCGTCGGCGTCACCTCCATCGGCGACCTCGGCGGCGCATACGCGGCGAACCAGAAGAACCTCGCGCGCTACGAGCGGGCCGCCGTTTCCGGGCATCTCCCGGTCGAGCGGGGCCTCCTTCGCACCGCCGAGGACGAGCTTCGCGGCAGCATCATTCACAGGATCATCTGCACGCTCACGCTCGAGTTCGACTGGGTCCGCCAGCGTTTCGGCATCGACCCCGCCGAGCATTTCGCCGGCGCCCTCGCCGAGCTCGAACCGATGGCCGGCGACGGTCTCGTCACGCTCGATGCATCCGGCCTGCGGGTTACGCCCCTGGGACGCTTCTTCCTGCGAAACATCTGCATGCCGTTCGACGCGTATCTCAAGCTCCCCTCGGACCACCCCATCTACTCGCGCACCGTGTAGCGCCCCGGCCGCGGCCGGCCTCACGGTCCCGGTTGGTGCAACACCCGTGCACCGGAAGGGGATCGTTTCTCCCGGGACGCGGTATTCTCGACGTGTGAACGTTGGAAAAAGAACGCTCTGCGGCGTCGCCGTGCTCACCGTGACGGTCCTTTCGATCGCGCTCGGCGTTCACGATGGCATTCCACGGCACGGCGGCCAGCTCACCTCGCCTCGCTGGAGCACGTACCTGGCGCCGCTGGCCCGGGCGCCGCTTCCCCCGGGGCGGGACGTGCTCTTGATCCTCCCGCGGGACGTGTCGCGTTTCGACGCTCAACGTCTCTTCTTTGAAACGGTCTGGCGGCGGCCGTGGGTCCGTTGGAAGCCGGTGTACGCGGAGCTCCCCTCGTCGGGCCCGGCCCTCGCCGTGCTGATCCATCCGGGAGGACCTGGGAAGCTCCCGGCGCCGCCTCCGCCGTGGCGGGAGGTCTGGCATTCTGGATGGATCCACGTATTCGGGAAGGTCAGGCCATGACCGCGTCGGTCGCTCCGCTGCTCGCCTTGGCCGCAGGATGGAGCTTGGACCGCGTGGTCTCGCCGCAGGCGCACCTGGCGGACCGACTGAGCTCGGCCGCTCTTTCGGGGATTGCAGTCACCGGAGCATGGATGGCCATCCTCGATGTTGCGGGTCTCGCGTGGACGCCCATCCTCCTGAGCGTTCCCGCGCTTGCCGGGCTCATCCTCGTCCTCCTCTCCGGGAGGCTGAGCGGCGCACGGGTGGCCAACGGCTCTCTATTCGGAATACGGCCCGGGCCCTGGGAGCTGCTTGCGCTGGCCGCCGTCGGGCTCCGGGCGATCCTGGTCGCTTCCGTTCCCGCGTTCGGCTGGGATTTCCGGTACATCTGGGGGCTCAAGGCCCGGGTCTTCGCCGCAGCCGGGGGCGTCGATCTTTCGTGGCTCGCCTGGAAACCGTTCGAGCTGGCCCACCTGGATTATCCGCCCCTGTGGAGCACGCTGATCGCCGCGGGACGGGTGCTCGGGGCCCCCGTCGCCAGCGTTGCTGCCGCGTGGGGCGCGCTGATCGCCCTGGGGCTCGGCGCCGCGTGTTGGCGAATCGCACGGCCCGCCGGCAAACCCGCCGCCGCGCTCGCCGCGGTCGCCGGAGCCTGGACCCCCGTGCTGCTCGCGCCGGCGATCGGAACCTCTGGCTCAGGACCGCTGGCTGCGTTCCTGCTGGCGATGGCCGTGGCAGGGCTCGCCGGCGCGGCTGGCAGGACACAGAAATTCCCGTGGACGGCCGGCGTGGCCCTCGCCGCGTTGGCTGTCGCCAAGGACGAGGGCACCGCGATGGCCGTCCTGCTGGCACTCTTCAGCCTTCGCGCGCTGCCCCGGCGGTGGCGGGCCCCGTTCCTGGTCCTGGCACTGCTGCCCGCCGCCGCCTGGCAGGCGACCATCTCGCTCGCCAGGATCCCCCGCCTGCCGGAGATCCTGGTTCCAGCGCGGATGCTTCACCGCGCCATGGAGCTCCCCGGCGCGGTCGCCGGCACCGCGACGCCGACCGTCGTTGTCGAGCTCGCCGTCCTCACGCTGGTCTTCCTCTGCCCGGCCCCCCGCACGTCCCGTCCATTCCGCCTTGCGCTGGGAGCGTGGCTGGGCGTGGCAACCGTGGCGTACCTCGTCTCGGCGCCCGACCTTCGCTGGCACGTCGCGACGTCGCTCGAACGGGTGCTCGCCATCCCGCTCCCGGTTTCGCTCGGGCTCCTGCTCACGTGGACCTTCCAGCCCACGTCGCAGGCGCTATTCACAGAAAACGTAACCGCCCCAACGCCACAGCCGGACCCGCGGTAGCCCGATGTCCACATCGGTCGCCCCGTGTACAATCCGGCCATGCGCAAAGCACTCATCATCGTTGGAACCCGCCCCGAAGCGATCAAGCTTGCGCCCGTCGTCGAAGCGATGCGGCGCCAGGGTCAGCTCCGGCCCATTCTCGTGGCCACGTCCCAACACCGCGAGATGCTCCGCCAGGCGCTTGCGCCCTTTGGCCTGGCGCCGGACATCGATCTCGATGTCATGACCGAGGGGCAGACGCCCACCCGCGTCGCGTTCGAAACCCTGCGCAGGCTGGAGCCCGTTCTCGCCGGGCTCGACCCGGCCTGGACGGTCGTGCAGGGCGACACGACGACGGCGCTCGCCGCGGGTATTGGGTCGTTCTACGCCGGGGTGCCCGTTGCGCACGTCGAGGCGGGGCTGCGAACCGGCCGCATGGATGCGCCGTTCCCGGAGGAGTTCAACAGGCGGGCGCTGGCGGTGGCAACCTCGGCGCACTTTGCGCCGACCGAGGGCGCCGCTGCCAACCTCCGGGCGGAGGGATTTGACGATGCGGCGATCCATGTCGTCGGGAACACGGTTGTCGACGCCGTGCGCCGTATCGTTGGGGCCGCCGACCCTGTCCGGGACCGGGCCGGCATTCCAACCATCCTGGTCACGCTCCACCGCAGGGAGAGCTTCGGAGAACCGATCCGCAACGCCATGAAGGCCATACGAACCCTGGCGCTGGAACGCTCCGGCCGGCTCACGATCATCTATCCCGTCCATCCAAACCCGAACGTCAGCGTTCCCGCCCGCGAGATCCTCGGCAGCGTTCCCGGCATCGAGTTGCGCGAACCGATGAGCTACCCCGATCTCCTCCGCACCTTCGCCACGGCCCGTTTGGCGCTCAGCGATTCCGGGGGCATCCAGGAAGAGGCGCCCACCGTCGGGACGCCGGTGCTCGTCCTGCGGGACACGACCGAGCGGCCCGAGGTCGTGTCCAGCGGCTGGGCCCGGCTCGTCGGAACGAACCCAGAACGAATTCTCACTGAAGCCCGCCGACTCCTCGACGACGATACGGCGTATGCCGCGATGACCTCTGGTCCCAATCCATTTGGCGACGGTCGCGCCGCCGAACGGATCGCCCGGCTCCTGGCGAAAACGTAACGTGACACACCGTGCTATGGTCTTTCCCGGTGAACACGGAGGGTGCGATGAGCCGTTTGACCAGAGGCCTGTTGCTTGGAACGATGCTCGGCGTTTTGGCGCTTCCCCACGGGGCGGCTGCGGCAACGAAACCTGTTCGATCCCGCCTCGACCATCATCTCGCCAAGATGGAAGCGGCGCTTGCAACGTCGATCAAGGAACCTACGACATTCCGGGGGATGCGGATCGATGTGCAGGGGTTTCTTGGCGGAGGGCTCCGCTCGTTGAGCGTATACGGCCGCGGGTTCGGTGTCTGGAACCGGGGACGTCAGTTCAAGCTCACCAAGGACCAGATCCGGAGCTGCCTCAAGGTCCTTGAGGCATACCACTTCACGTCGATGCCGGCCCGGATCGGGGCCGGTGAGCTCAAAGAGGGCGGCACCCTCCAGGAAAAACGGGGGGATAACGTCACCCAGATGATCCGCTCCGTGACGCTGACCGTCGCGGGGATGAGCAAGACCGTCGAACAGGACAACGAGGCGCCAGAATCAAAAGCTTTCAAGAAGATGGTCGCGGCCATCGTCACCGTCTGCCGCCCGGCTGCGGCCAAGGGGATGACGGCAAAGGACCTGCAGGATGGGCTCGAGAAGATCGCGAGCGGGGCTCTTGCGCCTGAGCTCCTGCTGGTCTCCATCAACGCTCCCGAGCTCCGGTCGCTGAAAAGCCAGGATGGCCAGGGCTGGAAGCTCACCATCGCCAACGCCCGGCTGACCGCCCAGAGATGGACGCTTCGCAACGGCCCGGCGGCGCCGGTTCGGCGATGGCTCTCCGAAGAGGAAATCCGTTCGCTGGCGCATGTCCTCGCAACGTCTCACGCGGCGTCTCTTCCCGGCAACCTCGATCTGCCGGGCTACCTGCAGCTCTCCATCAGCGTTCTCAATCATGGCCGGACACTCATGGCCCGCCGCTACGCGTCCCGGTCCGGCCCGAAGCCGGCCGAGCTGAGAGATTATCTCCACATCAGGAAAACGTTTTTCATGGTTTTCGAGGCGGCTGTTGCCCGGCAACACCACCTGCCGTCCCCGAGTCTCGGGGCCAAGGGCTCGCCAGAGCCCTGAAGACCGCCAAGAGCCGGGACCGGACGAGGGCGACGCCCTTTCTGGACGTGCCGGGAGGAGCGTACACCCTATCCTATTCTGAGACCATGCGTTGATGGTATTCAGGAAAGATTCGCATGACATCCTCTTGACAATCTCCTCCGAGTTGTGGCAACGTATCTGTGATGCGGATCACACTAAACAACAAGGCCTATCACGGAAACGCGAACCCACAGATTCTTTGATCTGTGGAGCAATATTGGGGGTTCCTGTTGCAACGCGACGGGAGAAAGGGGGGTCATGAACATTATTGGAGAACGTTTACCGCCCCATGCGACGTGGCAGATGAGCATTCGCAGTAATTGATAGGAAGCCTATCTGGCAAACCAAGGAAGCAAGGAGGAAGCAGATGAGAAAGTTGTTTGGATTTGCAGTGGGGGCCATCGTTATGGTCCTCGCCGTGTGCGTTGCCTTCCCGGCGAGCGCGGCCAACCAGGGCGCGATGCACCCCTCGGGGGTGCTCAAGCCCGTCAAGTTCGGCATCTCGCCCGTGCTGCGCAACATGGACCTCAACGCGTTGCGCCGGAAGGCGAGACCGAGCAAGGTCCGCGAGATGAACCCACGCGAGATCAACGGGCGTAACAACGAGATCCCGGATCGGATCAAGGATGCCAGGGCTCCGAACCGCCCGGTCGATACCGCGGTCCAGACGAAGGCCGGCCCGTTAGCCATGCCCTCGCCCACCATCGATTTCGAGGGCGTCAGCAACATCGACGGCGTGCTGCCACCGGACACCGAGGGCGACGTCGGTGCCAACTATTACGTCCAGTGGGTCAACCTGTCGTTCGACATCTTCAACAAGTCGGACGGCACAAGCGCCATCGGCGGTCCCGTTCCCGGCAACTCGCTGTGGTCCGGCTTCGGCGGCACGTGCGAGACCGACAATTACGGCGACCCCATCGTGCTCTACGATCACATCGCCAATCGCTGGTTGATGGCCCAGTTCACGAGTGACAACCACGAGTGCATCGCCATCTCCCAGACGAGCGATCCGACCGGCTCGTGGTACCTGTACTCGTACCTCGTGGATGCCGGCCGGGGCGACTTCCCCGACTACCCGAAGTTTGGCGTGTGGCCCGATGGCTACTACTTCACCGCAAACATGTTCGGCTCGAGCTTCGACGGCGCCATGGCCGCGGTTTTCGAGCGCGACAAGATGCTCACAGGCGATCCGAACGCCCAGATGGTGTATTTCTTCACCGCTGACAGCAGCTCGTCACCCTCGTACAGCATGCTCCCGGCAAACCTCGACGGCATGAACCTGCCGCCTGCGGGCGAGCCGAACCCCATCAGCGAGATCGTCGACGACGCGTGGGGCTACGACGCTCCGTACAACGTCGACTCGATCGTTATCAACCCGCTGCACGTCGACTGGACAACTCCTGCCAACTCGACGTTCGGCCCCGCGGTTGTCGTCGATATGAGCTCCTACCCGTTCGACACCAACATGTGCAGCTACAACCGAAGCTGCATCCCGCAGCCGAATACCTCGCAGGGTCTGGACGCCCTCTCTGACCGCCTGCTTTACAGGCTGCACTACCGGAACTTCGGTACCTACCAGGATCTCGTCGGCTCCCATACGGTCGATGTGGACGGATCCGACCACGCCGGCACCCGGTGGTTCGAGCTGCGTAACACCGGCTCCGGCTGGACCGTGTACCAGGCCGGGACCTACGCACCCGATGCGAACGACCGCTGGATGGGCGATGCCGCGATGGATACCTCCGGCGATATCGCCGTCGGTTACAGCGTCTCCAGCTCGACGGTCTATCCCAGCATCGCATGGGCCGGTCGCCTTGTCGGCGATCCTCTCGGCGATCTCAGCCAGGGCGAGGCGACTGTCGTCGCAGGGGGCGGTTCCCAGACCAGCACGGCCGCGCGCTGGGGCGACTACTCGACCATGAGCGTCGATCCCACCGACGACTGCACATTCTGGTACACACAGGAGTACCTCGCATCGACCGGGAGCGCGCCGTGGAAAACCCACATCGCCGCCTTCAAGTTCCCGAGCTGCACCACCGGGCCGACGGGTACGATCCAAGGAACGGTGACCAGCACCGGGACCGGTGATCCGATCGCCGGAGCCCTAGTCCAGGTCGGCGGCTTCTCCACCACGACGGCGAACGATGGGACCTATTCCATCACCATCCCGGCAGACACCTACGACGTCACCGCCTCGAAGTTCGGTTTCGTGACCCAGACCGTCAGCGGCATCGTCGTTGGCGATGGCGATGTCATCACGCAGGACTTCGCCCTCGATCCGGCCGGAACCGCCTTCTTCGATGGCTATGTCACCGACGCAGGGCACGGCTGGCCGCTCTACGCCAAGGTCGAGCTGGCCGCCGGAGGCTCCACGGTTGCAACGGTGTACAGCAACCCGTTCAACGGCTACTACGAGGTCGAGCTGCCGCAGGGCTCGAACTATGACTTCACCGTCACGCCCATCGCGACGGGATACACGCCGATGACGCGCACGGTGCTCCTGCCGCCGGCAGGCACAACGGTCAGCTTCTCGTTCGTCGCCGATCACCCTGCCTGTACTGCGCCCGGGTTCACCGCGCCTAGCCTGGCTCTGAACGAAAACTTCAACGGCTCGAGCTTCCCGCCGGCCGGCTGGACCGTCACCGACGATAGCGGTGGCAGCGGCGCCGGCGTCTGGGAGAGCACGGCGACCACCGGCCGGACCAATTCGACCGGTGGTACCGGGTATGCGGCTGACGCCGACTCCGACTGGGCCTACGGCGGAATGAACACGACGCTGTACTCGCCCGTGGTCGACGTATCGAGTCTTTCGAACGTCACGGTCGAGTTCAAGTACGACTTCAACTATTACACATCCGGCGACGAGGCCAAGGTCGACATCAGTGGAGACGGCGGAGCGACGTGGACCAACCTCGCCGACTGGACCGCCGATACAAGCGGAACGTTCAGCCAGGATGTCACTTCCATCGTCGGCGGCTCAACGCAGGTTCAGCTCCGATTCATCTACAATGCCCCCGGGTGGGACTGGTACTTCTTGGTCGATGACGTCAAGCTCTACGATCCAACCGCTCCATGCTCGCCGGTTTCCGGCGCGATGGCCGCGGGCTTCGTCACGGACGCCAACACCACCAACGCGATCGTTCCTGCAGACGTCACCGACGACATCGGCGACGCGACCCAGACGATGGCCACCCCGGGCGACACGGCGATCGGCGATGGCTACTACCAGATGTTCGTCCCGGTGCCAACCGGCAACGGTCCGTCGACGCGTACCTTCACGGCATCAGCGTCCAAGTATGCCGACGTACAGCAAGCGGTCAACCTGACGCCCGAGACGGTCAACCGGCTCGACTTCGCGCTGCCCGCGGGATGGCTCGAAGTCACGCCTGCCAACCTCAAGGCCCGGCTCTACGCGGGCCAGACCGAGGACCAGGCTCTCAACATCCTCAACCACGGCGGGATCGACGCCAACGTGCGGCTGTTGACGTTGCAGACGGCGAGCTGGGTCCCCAACATGCCGATGGACAAGCTTCCGCAGCGGAACATCCCGGCAGCCCACCTCAACGACAGGACCGCCCGGAACATCCCGGCACCCGAAGTGCTCCACAACGTGCCACCGTACGCTGCGGGCGACATCATCAGCTCCTGGGCCAGCGGCCTCACGTATCCGTGGGGAACCGGGGTCAATCAGACGGCTGACACGGTGTGGCTCGGTAACATCAGCGCAGGCGGCGGCGACGACCTCGACTACGAGTACACGCGTGCCGGCTCGCAGACCGGTACGACCGTCGACACCTCCGGCTGGATGGGCTCGTTTGCCGGCGACATGGCGTTCGATGCCAACACCGGCATGATGTGGCAGCTGGCCGTCGGTGGCGACAACTGCATCCACGAGTGGGATCCCTCGACCGGCACGAATACCGGTAACTCGATCTGCTGGGGGGCCACGACGTCGGAGCGCGGCCTGGCGTACGATCCGGATTCCCAGACGTTCTTCGTCGGCGGATGGAACACCGAAGCCGTGACCCGCTTCGACACCTCGGGGAACGTCCTGCAGGTCGCCAACGTCGGGTTGGCGATCTCGGGTCTCGCGTACAACCCGCTGACCCATCACCTGTTCGTCATGACGAACGCCTCTCCGACCGCGCTGTACGTGCTCGACGTGGACAACAACTACAACGTCATCGGGACATTCTCGATCCCCGGCTACCCCGATTACGGCGGCGCCGGGCTGGCGTTCACCTGCGACGGCCACCTGTGGGCGCCCGATCAAAGCACGGGAACCGTGTACGAGGTCGATTCCGGTGAGAACGGGGCATGCCTGAGCTCCAGCCTCCCGTGGCTGACGCTGACGCCTGGTGACGGCACCGTGCCCGCTGCCGGGACGGATCCTGGTCAGCTTCCCATCGACGCCCAGTTCATCGCCGACGGCGCCCCGCGCTACGGCCTCGTCCAGGCTCAGATCCTCGTCGCTCAGGACACGCCGTACCAGGTCAACCCGGTGCAGGTCTGCTTCACGAAGGCGTTCAATGACATGACGCCCGGCGCGTTCGCCGACGCGTACGTGCACGCGGCCGCCGGCGCAGGCATCACGACCGGATGTGGCGATGGCAACTTCTGCCCGTCCGATCCGATGACCCGCGGCGTTATGGCCCTGTGGCTCGAAAAGGCCATGCATGGTGCGGACTACGAAGTGCCTCCATGCCAGGGCATCTTCGCCGACGTCCCGTGCGAGTCGACCCCGAACGCACCGTATATCGAGGCGCTGTACAACGACGGCGTTACGGCGGGGTGCGCGACGAATCCGTTGAGGTACTGCCCCGATCGTTCAATCACCCGGGCTGAAATGGCCGTCTTCCTGTTGAAGGCAAGCCAGGGCAGCAGCTACACGCCTCCGGCGTGCACGGGGGTGTTCGACGACGTGGCATGCCCGGGCGCTTTCGCTGTCGACTGGATCGAGGACCTGTACAGCCGCGGCATCACGGCCGGGTGCAGCGCAACGAGCTTCTGCCCCAGCGCTGCCGCCAACCGGGACCAGATGGCGGTGTTCGTCACGAAGGCGTTCAACCTGCCCATGTGCCCGTTCTGATCTCTTCATAGGCCGCCACTACGCGGCAGAACACGCAGCCGGGCCCCTCGGGGCCCGGCTTTTTTTGTGACGTGTCACCCCGCTTGTAAAACGCAGTCGACTGATCTGTACGGTTTTCCAACGAACTTTCGTTACGTATACTCACTCGCATGAGTATCGCCATGCCTTCGCGCATCCTGGTTTTCGCCAACGTTTCTCAGCCCCCGTTCAACAACAACCTGCTTCCCCCGGTGGAGGCGTTCAGGCGCATCGCCACGGTCGAGCTGATCGAACCGTTCTTGCTCCCCGACTTTGTGCCGACTGGAGCGGCAGCGCCCGCCATGGTCCCGGACATGGCCGTCCGACGAGCCGCCCTCCAATTCCGTCCTCATGTAGTAGTGTGTCTCGGCGGAGGTCTTTTCCTCTCCGCCAAGGCCATGAGGTTCTTTCCGAAGGAAACGGTCTTCGTGGGAATCGCCTTTTCTGATCCCCTAGGCATTGCCACGTCTGTCGAGATCGCGCCAACGTTTGATCTTTTCTACACGCTCGACGCCCAGACGATTCCGTTCTACCACGCCCACGGCGTCCCGGCCCGCCGTCTCGATCACGCGGTCGATCCGGAGATGTTTGCGCCAACGGGGGAAGCGCCTCGCTGCGATGTCGTTTTCATCGGAAAGTGGACCCCGTACCGCGAGGCGATATTGGGGGAGCTTGTGCGCCAATACAACGTCCGAATCCATGCCCATCGGGGCGAACGCCAATGGCGTCTCCCGACCCTCGGTGAGCTCGACACTCCCCACGCACTGTCACAGGCCTTCAGCACGGCACGCCTATCAGTCGATTTTTCCCGGGTGGAGCAGCCCGGAAACCCGTTCGACGCTACGTACCGGATGACTCCGCGAACCGTGCTGGCGGCAGCCTGTGGAACGCCGACTCTGATCGAGGAGCAGGCCAACCTCTTCGGCATGTTTCAGCCAGGCGTGGACATCGTAACCTTCGCCAACACACAACAGCTCATTGCCACGGTGCACGAGCTTCTCAACGATGACGACCGGCGAACGGCGATTGGCCAGGCCGCCCGAGGACGCATCCGACGGGACCACACGTGGGACCGGCGGATCGACGTCATCCTCCACGACGTTCATGCTCTCACATGAGAAGCGTATTCCGCGTCAGGTGTTGATCCTGGTGCGGATAACACGGGCCTTGAAGACCAGAATAGCCATCAGAAGCACTCCAACCGTGAGAAACAAGGGAAATACAAACCACCACGCTCCAAATGGTTGCGAGCTTCGACCCCAATACCGGACAAGTGCCGGCTGCGGCCTCGCCAAAGGGGCAAGGTTAACAGGCTTCCACGGTGACACCCCCGAAGGAGCTCGCCTGAAAAGCCAAATGTGTTGGGGGGTCCACATTGGATCTGCAGGGAAGCCAAGAATAGGACGCTTCAACCAAACATCTACCAGCCTTGCATTAAACCGAATGTGATTCCAGACCGGATCGTATTGGAGATTCTCCACGGTGGATTGATTGGCCAACCACGCGGCATGAGGAAGCGCGCCATAATAGAAGAAGCTTCCAAGCCCAGAAACGAGCGCACCAATCACGAGCGCCGCGATCAACGGGGCGTCGCGCCGAATCCGGATACGCCTTTCGCCAACTGCCGCAGCGACCACGAGAATCAACGGAGCGACCGCCACGTGAAGATACCGCGGGCCCCACGTATCGTCGGCCCAGAAGTAGGTCAACGACATCCCGCCAGCCATTCCGAACAGGGTCAGCAGTGCAAAAGCCGTCACTGCCCTGTTCGTGCGCCACGCTCGTGGAACCAGCCAGAGCGCCACCGCCGTGACAGGAGCAAAGATAAGCAAAGACTTATTGATCGATCCGAAGAACGAGAAGAAATTCAACGGTACGGCCATCCAGTCACGAACCACAACGTGCAGATACCCCAATCCCCTTCCGGAAAACCGGACCCAGAAAGCCGTGATCGCGAGACGATTCGCCATAAACAACCCGAGGATGGCGACAGCCGCCGGGATACCGTGAAACCGTACGAGGCGCCGCCTGTGATTGATATCACCCGCCGCGGCCCTCTGGAGATACACGATGAGCAGGTATCCGGCCACCGGAATCAGGAAGATACCGTTGGACTTTACCGACACGGCAACGGCCAGGGCGAGCGCGAGCGCCGCCGTCCGCCGGTACGAGATGCTCCCTTCCGGCGTGGCTAGCGCCACGTATCCCGCAAGGAGAAGAAAAAAGGACTGCGCCGGTTCGAGCCCGATGTACGCGTAGGGCCAGATCAGAGTTCCAAAAGCAGCGCCAAGACTTAGAACAAGCCCCCAGGGCATACTCCCCGTCAAACGAACGATCCAGAGATACAGAAGCGCACAGATCGCCGCGCTCATCGCGGCGATCTCGAAAGAAAGCAGCATGCTCTCCGGCGCCGGCGATCCCGCGCCAACCCAATGCCCAACGAGAAAGAAAGGCATCTCAAAGACGAGTCCGACGAATCCGTGCCGGGGCCAGGCGACCTTCCACAGGCTTGGCGGAGCGCCTGGACCACCGCTCACAACCTTCACGATCTGTTCACAGGCCTTCATGTTCTCTGAAAGGTATCCCATACCCCTGATCGATCCCGGCGAGAATCCGAAATACAGCAGGGTCAACGACACGTACAAGAGAATTGCCTGCTTGGAAGTACTTGAAAGTCGCATCTATCCACTCACCCCCGATGTTTGTTCCTGCGATCCTGTTCAACCCGACGGATACGCAACGAACGCCTTTCGCGTACGCCCAACGGCACCAACGAAACCACCTTCTACGTCAGACCCGGCCGTGGCTTGTGCGGCTGCCACGGCCGTCCCCACTTCTCTTCGAAGTAGGCCTGGTTGCGGTCCCAAAGCTGCTGGTACTCCTCGGGAGCGAGCTTGGCAAACGTCGCCTGGCCCACGTGATGCACGTAGGCGTCATCGGCGCAGGCGACGCGATATCCGGCCTTGCGAACACGCAGGGAGTAATCATCGTCCTCGAACATGCCAATACCGAAGTGGTCATCGAGCGGTCCGACCTCTTCGTACACATCACGCCGGATTGCGACGCAGTACATGGCAGCGACCGAAAGGTCGAAGATCTTGCCGGCGAATGTCACGCCGCGCCACGAGGCATAGGCCGGCACATCAGTCAGGTGTTTGTACCCAGCCTCGACGCGGGCTTCGTTGCCGCAGAAGTTTGTCGCCGGGCACAGGAGGCCCAGGGAAGGCTCTTGGAGAAGGTGCCGTACCAGCCGGCCCATCAGGCCCGGCGGTGTCACGGTGTCGTTGTTGAGCAACACCAGGACCTCGCCCGAGGCCTGTTCGAGCCCCTGGTTGTTCGCGGCGGCGAACCCACGATTCTCCCGGTTCAGGATGATCCGGACGTTTTCATGAGTCTCCGCATACGTTTCGAGAAATGCCTGGGTCTCATCCGGCGAGTTATTATCGACCACGATGATCTCGAGACACGGCCAGGTCTCCATCTCGAGTGACTCGAGACAACGGCGCGTGTGCTCAAGCCCACCGTATGTCACAACGATCACACTGACCAATGGAAACCCGTCTACCAACGTTTCATGGATAGCCTGATACCGCACGCTCCAGTCGTTCGCAGCAGCCACATCCCGCCTCTTGGCTCGCCTCGGATCGTCTTCGGGCTCGTTCAGTGCGAGTCGAAGGCCATCGATGAACTCTTCATGATTGGACGCCAGGTAACACTCCTCTTGAAACGGCTCGAGCTCGTGCAAGGCCGGCGCCACAACCGGTTTCCCGGAGAAGAAATACTCGTAGAGCTTGACAGGATTCGTCGCATGCGTGATGTCATTGATCTGAAACGGGATCATGCAGACATCGTAATTCCAGAGGAGTTGCGGCATTTCCTCGTATGGCCTTTGACCGAGGAGGTGGACGTTGGGCCTCTTTTCGAGATCTCCGAGGTCAACATCAAAGATCCCGCCAGCCAGGACGATCTGAGCCTGTGGAAATGTGTCGGCGATCCTCTCGAGGAGGGGAACATCGGCCCACGACGCCAGCGCGCCGAAGTACCCGATAATCGGATGCTCCAGATCAGAAAGAAGCCGGTTTTCCGCGTAGTAATGCTTGTAGTGGCTCATATCAACCGCGTTCTTCGCGAGGAGGACGCGATTCGCCTTGCCGTCAAACTTGCCGACAAGCGTCTCACCGGAGACGACCGTCAGGTCGGCTTCCCTGGCGAGCTTTTCTTCCAGTTTGAGCACGTCTTCCCCAAAACCTGGGAAATTCGTCCACTCGTCCATACAGTCGTAGACGATCTTCCATCCGAGCTTTTCACCAAGACGCATCGCCAGGGGCTCCCAGAATGGAATCTGGGCCATGACCACGGCGTCACCCATGCTCATCTCGACGGCCAAGCGCTCAAAACTCGTTTCCAGCGTTTCCAGGTCTTCCTCGTCCAACCTGCCACCGTAGATATTCAGAGAGCGCCTGCTCCGAACTTTGAGCTCCACGACATTCTCCGCCTTGAGATCCAAGCGGGCTGGGACATCATTGTGCTTGAGGAACTTTGACGTCGAGAGGTAAAAAACCCGGTGGCCGTGGCGGCCGAACTGAACCGCCAGCTGCTGCGGGCGCTGAAAGCGAAAATCCCAATCGATAATTGACAGAACAACGACATCGTAGCGTCCCCGTGGCTCGTGGGGGAACCCAGTTGGGATCTTGACCTCGCGCCGCCTCCTCAAGGTTCCTTGCCCTGGCACGACGGTGGGAGCCTCACGCGGCACATCCCGCCCCTGATGGTGATCGGCCTCATCCTGACCACTTTTTCTTAAGGCCGGCTCTCTCGAGGACCGGACCGTCCGTTTCAGTCGGCCTCTCGCTCTCCAGTACAATGACGCAATCCGGCCAAACTTTGAGCCCGACCATTTCGTCAACTCGCGTCGGAGGTGCTCGATCCCCTCTTGAGCCGCGTCGTACGCCCGTTTCCAGGCCTCCACTTCCCGGCGGGTCGCCTGGACCGCAACATGTGCTGCACTCAACTGGTTCCGCAGCTCGGCGATCGTCTGCTCCATCTTCAGCCTCGATCCCCCGTTCTGCTGAGTGGAGACAACCGTCTCGTCCAGCTGAGACTTCAGTCTTTCCATCTCAGACCTCAGCGCCTGTTCCCGCTGGAACGCCTCTGCGAGCATCCTCCGGGTTCTGGCCCTCTCCGTTGCAAGATCAAGCCTGTACCTCGCCAGCGTTTCTTCAAGCTCCCGCGCGTACGCTGAATCTGCCACGGACCCGCTCTCAACGTCCCTGACGGGTCTCGATTCGCCGTCGTTATTCATGTCGATCTCTCCTCAAGAGGATTGATATCCCCCGGACGCATCCCTCCCGTTTTCAGGCTCGAGGACACCAGGTAGCTTCTCAATACCCGCGCCCACCGCTCGCGCCAATGCTGCTCGCCGAACTGCCGCGCGGTGGCGGACGCTCGCGTTCCAAGCTCCCGAACGAGCTTGGGATCATCCAGAAGGCGTTCAATCGCCGCCCCGAGAGCGGCGGGATCCGGTTGAACGACCAGCGCATTGAACCCATCGATCACCAGATCCATAAGCCCCCCCACAGCAGTCGCGACCACGGCCTTTCCACATGCCTGGGCTTCCAGCAGCGAGAGCGAAGCCCCTTCTGACGCCACCGTTGGAATCAGAACGATGCTCGCCCGTTCGTACGCCTCGTGCATCCGGTTTGGCGGCAGCACGTACCACTTCACTCTTCCCGCGTAGCGTTCCACGAGGCGCCGGGCGTGCTCGGCTTCCCTCACATCCGCATCACCAACGAGGTGGAGCTCGAGATGAGGCCTCCGTTCGAGGAGCTGGGGAGCAACCTTCGCCAGCAACCAGTAACCCCGCGCAGCACACAACCGCCGGGGGAAAAGAACAACGGGATGATCTGACAGGGGCGCCGGTCTACATCGAAAGTGATTAAGATCGACAAAATTCGGAATGTGGACCATCTTGTCGGTCAATTCCGGAGCCTCCGATCGAACCCAGTTGATCGTGTTCGCATCGACCGAAACGACGAGATCCAGCCGCCGGACAGCTTCGAGCGCCCGTGCCCGATGTCGCCGATGCTCTTCGGGATTCTTCGCCCAGAACACATCATCCCAGTAGATTCCGTGGGAGATTCCAATGGCGGGTGTTCTGCACTCCGCCTCTCCAGCCAGGTAGAAGGCGTGAAAGATCGTCAGCGGCACACCGGCCAGGCGCCGTTCCACGGCCGAGCCCAGCGAGAACCTGTCCTTCAAACCGCCAAGCCCTTGGACAAGAACACCATCGTATTGTCTCTCCCAGCCTTCATCGTGGGCAGGTTGCACGATCGTGGCGTCCCAACCAAGCTCCCGGATGAGCTTGACCATCTCCATGGCGTACCGCTCCCCACCACCTGAGTACACGGCCGAGCCAGTTGGATCGAAGAAGCTCGGGGTTACAATCCGGACGAGGCGCTTCTGAATGACATGGATCGGCTCATGAAGTGCCTCGGTGGGAACGCCATCACTCTGCCTTTCGTATACCTTTGCAACGAACAAGGATGTCGTTCCAGATGCTTTGGCTATCCGCTCGGTTCCAACCACGTCGGAGGCGATCCGTTCCGCCTTGGCCGACGGAACCAGGAGTGGTGGGCTACGCAATACGTGCTCGAGCCGCTCGATGTTCTTGAGCGCCAGGCCACGTTGGGTCTGCCGCTTTTCGAGGGATGCCTCCCTGATCTCGGCTTCGCGGCTCAGGAGCGCTTCCCCTGCCGTGATCACGGCTTCTGCCTCCAACTCGCCCAAACGAACGACTTCCACCATCTCTCCGAGTGTCCCAGCGAGATGCGTCACTTTGGGATCATAGGCCAGGGCAATAGTTGGCGTGCCGCCGTCAGCTGCGAACAGTACTGAATGAAACCTCATTCCCACCATGAGAGAGGCTCGGCCTGCCAGGGCCCGGGCCAGAGATGCCGAACAAGGTTTTCGTACGATTCCAACGGGGATACCTGAGAGCTTCTGAGCAAGCTTCTCGGCCAAGCTGACGTCATCCTGGAGCCTGGCCCGCATGTGCTGAAATGGCAGAAACACGATGCCCATGTTGTGACGCCGTGCCAGCTCGCCGATCGCGGTGAGAACCTCCCGTTCCCATCTCTCTTGACTGACTCCGACATCCCAGTTCCGTAACGCCACAGCCATCCACCTTGTGGAGCCAACGCCGGCGTCGCGGAGGGCTTTCTCGACGAGCGGCGGATCCGCCGGTTGTACGAGCCAAGCGGGATCCGCCGTTACCTCGACACTCTCAGGAGGCAGGCCCAACTCCTCAAGCATTTTTTGCGAGGCAGAATCGCGCACGGTGATACCAATCGCAACGCGTGCCAACGCCCTCACCAGGTCCCGGCTCTCCCGGTAGAGTAATGGGCCAACGCCGGCGGCATACAGGAAGACCGGCTTGCCAAGCTCACCGGCCAGCCAGCCCATGCCACAGTAATAGCTCAAACCAAAGTGTGCGGGAGTCAATGCGGTTTCAGGCCGGGGAGGCCAGTAATCGTGAAGCAGTCCGCCCCCGCCTACAACAACCAAATCTGCCTCACGAATGCTCCCGATCAGTGCGGACACGTCCTGCCAGGAATACGAGATTACATGGTACTTCCGGACAAGGCCGGCTGGATCATCCCCCGGGACGATGATTTGGATACCCGGGAACCGATCTCGAAGCTGCGCGAGGGTTACGCCGAGAATAGCCTCGTCACCGAGGTTTCCAGAACCGTAATAACCCAGGAACAGGACTCTCGGCCGCCGCAACTCCATGATCACCCGTTCCCCTCGGCCCCGGATCGTTGTCCGGCGCCTTCTCCAGACCACTTCTCTTGAAATCGTCGCCTGTTGGCTTCGTAGACGCGTTGATATTCCTCGTCGCTCAAGAGCCGGAAGGACGCCTGGTGCCAGTGGTGTACAAAGCAATCGCGCAAACACCGGATCTCGAAGCCAGCCTTCCAGGCCCGCCGGCAATAGTCATCGTCTTCGAACATCCCCACTTCAAAACGCTCGTCGAGCTCTCCGACTTCCTCCCAGACGTCCCGCCGCATCGCGGCACAGAAGAGCGCCACCATGCCGATGGAAAAGCTCTTTCCGCGGTTGCGCCATACGTATTCCTCAGCCCACGGCGCCAACGCCGACAGCTCCTTGTACCCAACGGGAATCCTCGCCTCATTCCCAATTGCGTTGGTTACGGCGCCCACCAGCCCCCAGGTCGGGTGGCGCGTCAATGCCCGAACCATCGAACAGAGCCATCCGCGAGTTACAACCGTATCGTTGTTCAGCAGGACCAGGATCTCACCTTCAGCGACTCGCAACCCCTGGTTCGTGGCAGCGGCGAAGCCCCGGTTTTCACCGTTGCGGACAACACGGAGCGCTGACCAACGGGACGCTTCCTCCTCGAGGTACTCGGCGCTCCCGTCGGTGGACCCATTGTCGACAACGATGACCTCGTAGTTTGGATACTCCGTGCGAGAGCGGATGCTTTCAAGGCACATCCGCGTCAGTGGAATATTGTTGTGCGTCGCAATGACAATGGAGACCCGCGGATACATTCCCGTGAGAGCCTCGACAAACTCTTTGGCCCGCTCTTTCCATCGATTCCGGTACGCGAATGAGCGCCTGGCCGCTCTCGCCTCGTCTCCGTCAGGCAGTCTCACTGCCCTGTCGAGACAATCGAGAAACTCCGTCTTGGATGCGGCCACGTCGACAAGGCTTGCAAACCGGCCGAGCTCGGGAAGCGGCGTCGCAACGACCCTGAGGCCGAGCGCCAACATCTCGTAGACCTTGACGGGATCCGTGGCCCTGGTCAACGGCGTGTCGCGGAAGGGGATGATCCCAACATCGAACTCCGATGCAAGCCCGGGAAGACGTTCGTACGGTTGTTCTCCGAGGAGATGCACATTCGGCATCTTCCCGAGCCGGCCAACCGATCCGCCCCAGCTCGATCCGACGAGAACAAACGACCAGTGGGGCCGTGCTGCGGCCAGAGACTCGACCAGCTCGCTGTCGAACCATTCCGAGATCGCACCGAAGTATCCAACGATCGGCCGTGGCAGTGACTCCAGCAATGCCTCGCCCTGTGGCTGGGACCAGCGTTCCCATTCGCACGCATTTGGGAGCCGGCGAACCCGTACGGCATGCCTCCGCGCCCGTTCCTCGAGGGCAACCGACGTTACCGTTACGAGATCGGCGTCGCCAAGCAGGCTTTCCTCAGCGTCGACAACACCCGGAAGCATCGTCGAAAAGCCGCGATGAAGGTCGATGAGATCGTACACCAGCGGCCATCCGTTGTGTTGTTTGAGATACCTGGCCAAACCTGCCCAGTACGGCGCTCCGCACATCGTCACGATCTCATCGATCCTGTTTGAAAGCTGCCACCGATTCAGCGACCGTGCAAGCCTCGCCGCCTCATGATCGTCGAGCCGTCCCTCGAGCGGATTGAGCGCCCTGGAGGAGGGGAAACGAAGCGCACGAACTCCCGGCGCCAGTTCTTCCCCCAGCTCCACCTCACCATTCCGAGCGCTCTCTCCAGTCGCCCAGCAGACGGGCCAACCAAGGTTTGCCACGTTCGTCGCGAGGTGTTGCGGGCGTTGGCGACGATAGTTCCATGGAACCGGCGGAAGAAACAGAACCGTGGGTCGAGCGCGCATGGCACGCTCGCCGGGTTCGCTGGGAGCCGCCAGGATTCGCCCATCCCGCTTCGGGTCGTGGCCCGAAGCACTGGACGAAGCACTCTTCCGCAACAGCTGAACAAGCCGCAACCGAACAGAAATTGGAAGAAACCTCTGCGCCACGATCTTCAGGCTTGCAACCGGGTGGGCAAGCCGCGATGCGGCGAGCGCCATACCTGCTCTGAAACGCCAATACCGGCTGGCAAACCGCCACCATCTCGAGCTCTGGATTTGTGAAAGCTCATCAATGGCACGGGCCAAGCTCCTTTCGAGGGTTTGAACCCGGCGTTCGAGCTCGAGAAGGTCCCGAGACTCTCCGTGGCCGGATGCGGGGTGATGCTCCGCGGCCGTTTCCCTCACGGACACGTCGTCAGAGGCCGCTGTGTCAGAAGAGAAACCCCCACCGCTCTTGGGGAATCCGTGGTCGAAGGCTGAAACCATCGTCGTTCATTATACCGGGAACACTCCAACAACGAAGCAACGGGGCACCGTCTTGCTTGGTACCTCCACGACCCGAGGAAGCGACGTCAGCTCCCAAGTCTTCGAGCTCACCAGCCCACGCGAGCCTCCAGCCCGGAAAGAACTCCCTGGTGCGCATTCATCCGATTAATTCCGGGGATATCCATATTCATCCAGATACTTTCCGATTTCTTGCAAAGCCAGAACGCGATCCTCGGGAGTCAACTCGCGCCGCCACCGGCCCACCGATTTCTTCTTGAAATCGACCCGCGATTGAATCCTCTCGTGGGCATCACGCGTCCGGTAATGTTCAAGGGCCTCGTGAACACCGACATCCATTTCCAGGCCAAGCCATCCCAAGAGAGCCTCTATCTCCCGAACACTGTGACTCACGACACTCTCATATACGATCCGGTAGACACGATCCGAGGTGAACTGAGCCAGCTCTTTCTCATATCTTTCGGACATTCTACGCCAGGTTTCAAGAGCTTTTGCAAACGGCCATCCGTTCATTTCACAGATAGAGCAGATGCTATCTCTTGGATCACGCTGCGTGTAGATAAAGCGACAACGGGGATACTGCTCCGCGAGAAAAGGAATACAAACATCATGATGCGGATGTTTATCACCCCAATACACCAATCTCTCGCGATGCTCAAGGGATGCGATTTCTTCATAGTACGATCGAATCATTGGTTGAACAGCTTTCTCAAGGTGCTTGGACCACAGGTCATGGTAATCTTTTCCCCAGAGGATACCTGCTCTTACTCCTATTTTACTCCGGCGTATAGATTCGCAGAAAAAGAGAAAGACGGCCGTCTCATTCGTCACGAGTACAAGCGGGTGAGCATTGAGAATCCGCGCTAACAATGTAGTCCCCGTTCGGGGTGGTCCAATTATAAAAAGAGGCGTTGCAGAATCTAGAATACCGGCCATATCATTTTCCTTCGTTCGAGGACGTTGGGACGCATCTGGACGTCCGACGAAACACCCGGCACAAACACGGTGGCTCGTGACTCCTTTTCAGACCATGACGTGACGAACCTCTCTCCGCCACACGAAACACTCTCCAAGACAATGAACCTCTCCGCCTTTGTCCTCATGCTTTTGCGACGGCTGTTCCCGTGCTTGCCGCATACTGGCCCACGACATCCCCCGGACTCCCCATGGCTGCGGTCCTCCCCCCATCCAGCCACACCATCTGATTGCACATCTTGGCCAGAATCTGCGGAGCGTGAGAAACGATGAGAACTGTCATCCCCTCCTGTCTGTACTCTTCGATACGTTCCTCGCATCGTTGCCGAAACTCTACGTCGCCAACCGCCAGCACCTCGTCCACGAGGAGAATATCGGGCATCTCGTCGGTAGCGATCGCAAAGCCGAGCCGGGCACGCATGCCGCTGGAGTACGTACGCAACGGCAAATCGATGAACGTACCGATGCCCGAGAACTCGACGATCCTGTTCATTCTCTTGAGGAGATCTTTCCGGGAATAGCCAAGTGTCACGCCGTTTAGCAGGATGTTCTCTCGTCCCGTCAGATCTTGTTGAAAACCAGCTCCGAGGCTCAGAAGTGGAGCAACCTGGCCCCGAACGCGTACCCTCCCTACCGTCGGATGAACAACCCGTGCAACAACCCTCAAGAGAGTTGTCTTCCCGGCGCCATTTCGCCCGATGACCCCGACGATCTGGCCCCGATAAACCTCAAGGTTGATCTCTCGCAACGCCCAGTAGTCCCTGTACCTCATGCGCCGGCGGAGCCACTTGATCGTGAACTCCTTGAATGAACGAATCCTCTCCAATGGCACGCGGTAACGTACGCTGACACCTTGCAAGAGAATAACTGGCTCATTCACGATACTCTCACGTACGATAGACAATCTCATGGGCCTTGCGGGCCAACACCCACCAGCCGACAACGAGCAGGAGAATCCCAGATCCTGCTGCGATGGCGATGGCGTGCCACGATGGAAACGTACCGGCATAGATCGGATCTCTGAAACACTGAATGTAGCTGTACACGGGATTGACCTCGATGATCCACCTCCACCGTTTCGGGATGACAGAAATCGGGTACATGACCGCGGTCAAGAAATAACCCGCCCGCAACAGGACGCCGTACATCTCCACGAGATCGGTAAAGAACACCGCAAGTGTACCCAGGACCAGCGCCACCCCGAGTGAGAACAGAAAGAGCATGAGCACGGCAAGGGGCACGAACACGATGGGAAAACCAAATGGATGCCCCATGATCACCATGATCAGCACCAAAGGTATCAGGGACAAGGTGAGGTTGACCATGCCGGCTGCCGCCGTCGCCACGCAAAAAACGCTCGGTGGGATATAGATCTGCCGCATCAGGTTCCCGCCGGATATGACTGCTGTCATGGATGCGGTGGTTACCTGCGAGAAGAAATTCCATACAATAAGCCCTGACAGAACATAGACCGGATAATCAGATATGGAGCTCTTGAAGACTGCAGAGAATGCCAAGGTCAGAACGGTCATGTGCAATAGCGGGTTGAGCAATGTCCATCCGACCCCGAGAACAGAACGTTTATAGCGGGTCTTGATATTACTGACAGTCAAGAGATGGACCAGGTCCCGGTAACGGATCAGCTCTTGAAGCTCAGCGAGCATGGCCGGGGGATGATCGGCCGAGTCATACACGGGCTGCGCAGCCATCTGGGGACGGCGCTCACCCTCACCGCCTTTTCGGCCTCGACCCCACTTCTCCCGATACCGGCGCCGCACCTCCTCACGGTGATCGAGATCGGTTATGGAACCCGTTCCCCCCGGCCATGGCCGACCCGGTGGCACATGGACGTACGCCGCTCGCACACACTGGACGTCATAGCCCGCCCTGCGCACCCGCCGGGCGAAGTCGAGCCCACACAAGAAGTCATCGTCAAGGGTCTGGTCGAATCCTCCAAGCTTCTCAAGGAGATCCTGCCTGATCATCACGCACGTGAACGGTGCAAACGGCACAGAGATGGCATTCTTCCCCTGCGCTCGGGCGAGCTTCATCGCCCACCTGTCGAATTCGGCGAGATTCGTGTAGCCCCCCCGAGCTCTGATCCCTGGAATCCCGGCATTGCTGGCAGGAGTCACAACTCCCGTCATTGAATCCGCTGCCATCCGCCCCACGAGGCTGCAAAGCCATCCCGGGCCGGGAATCACCGGGCCCTTCAAGAAGCAGATCATCTCACCGTTCGCCGCCGTTCGAGCCCGGTCCATTCTTCGAAGCCACGAGGACGGTCCATCATCCGGGAACCCATCATCCTCGAGAGTGAGAACCTCGAAGTTCGGATACCAGGTTCGTGCGTGGACCTGCCGCCGGAGGCGGCCATCCCTATCATCGTTCAGAAGGACGATGCTCACGGCGGGGAAAAGGCCCCCGAGTTCTTCTCCCAGGCTCGAAAGAGCTGATCGTTGGGAAATCCCGGAAGACGTATCCTCCGCCTGCGATGGGTGCTCGACGGCCGCGGAGCCCTGCGCTCCCGATCCGACGATGACAAACAGATCGGACCATCTCCCAAGCGAATCCTGCTGTTGTCCGGCCACCGTTGCATCATCGTGTGACACGGCGACGAGAGGCCACTTCATGATCGCCCGAAGCACCCGTGCCACATCCAGCCAAAACGCCGACGTACACACCACGGCCCCAAGCCCGAGGTTCTCCCGGTATGCCAACGCGATGATGGAGCGTGCAACGATGCCCAGCTCCCGCCGCCGAAGCCGGTCGGCATCCGCGCGCCAACCCCGGCCAACCGGAACCCTCAGCGTCTCTTCCCGGCTCGCCGGGTCGATCCTCAACTTCGCCCTTCCAGCGCGCGACGGGACTGCAACGACACGGATCACGCGCCATCCGGAAGCCATGAGCTCCTTGACAACTTGGGCGTTCTGACGACGATCCGATTCCCGCCCTTCCGTCGTAAGAAAGAAAACAACAGGCCTGCCGGCGGAGCTCACCGGAGAGGCCTCGGTCTTTATGTCGACGGATACGTCCACGCCGGCGGTCCTCGGCCCTTCCCATGCCGCGCTCGTCAACCTGGCAACCCGCGCAAAAAGCCAGCTCGGTATCGCCGTCGCCAGATACTCCAGGACCGTCTCGATGGGATGGCGCAACCTGTACGTGAGGAAGCGAAGACGGACCCGCGCCCGGTTTTCAAAGAGCCCCCGCTCACCCCGTGGCGCCCCATCATCGTTCAGGAACGGTTCTCCGCTTTGACCAGGCCTCTCCTGCTCGCTGACCTCGTCAGCCCGAGAGAACCGGTTGGATTTATCGGAATCATGTTCCTGCATCATCACCCGCTCATAGTACAAGATTTGAAGCGGTCGAACTGCATCACCGTTACGAGGTGCTGCAAGGGGCACACCCGAGAGCCTCCCAAAGCTCGACCATTCCAAGGACCCTGCAGCATCCACCGA
>JAADFN010000103.1 GCA_013152895.1 Acidobacteriota bacterium
AAACGGCGAAGCCCAGGGGGGCTCGTGCCTTGCAGCCGATTCTCTGCGAACCCCTGGGCATGAAATGGTGCCGAAGGCCGGACTCGAACCGGCACGGCGTAAGCCACACGCCCCTCAAACGTGCGCGTCTACCTGTTCCGCCACTTCGGCACGTCGCTATTGTACCCCGTTCCGGTCACGAAACAATCCTACTTGGACGGCTGCGAGGGGGCGCCGCCCTGCGTGGCCGGGGCGGGTTGAGCCGCCTTTTGGACCGGTGCCTGCTTGACGGGCACCGGTTTCGCGGGCGCCTTTGGCGCGGGCTTCGCGGCAACCGGCTTGGCCTTGTGCGTTTTGATCCCCTCCATGACCGACCGCTGACGGCGACCCTGGAAGATCGCCAGCGCCATCGACAGCACGATGAACAGGATGAACGATCCGGTCGTCAGCTTGTGCATCAGGGTCGTTCCACTCCGCGGTCCAAAGGCCGTCTGGGTTCCACCACCGCCGAAGGCGCCGGAAAGATCCGCTCCCTTCCCCTGCTGCAGCAGCACGACCATGACGAGGAAGAGGCAAACCAGGACGTACAAGATGACCAGTAACGTAATCACGATGATTCTCCCGCGGCGAGATGGGCCGCAGCGCGGATGATAGCGGAAAATGACGGTACGTCAAGGCTTGCGCCCCCGATCAGGCCGCCGTCGACGTCCGGCTGGCTGAAAAGCTCGGCCGCGTTCGCGGGCTTCACGCTGCCCCCGTAGAGGATCCGGACCGTGTTCGCCGCTTCCTGGCCGAGCTGCCCGGCCAGCTCGGCCCGCAGAAATGCGTGAGCTTCCTGGGCCTGGGCGGGAGTGGCCGTCCGCCCCGTCCCGATCGCCCAGATCGGCTCGTAGGCGACCACGAGCTTTGCCGGATCGAGATCCCCGAGGACACCGGCCTGTCGCCGCAACACATCCATGGTTGCGCCCGCCTCGCGCTCCTCGAGCGTCTCCCCGAGACAAAAAATGACGGTCAACTCCTCGTCCTGGGCGCGACGGGCCCTCTTGGCCGCCGTCTCATCGGTCTCCCCGAACAGTGCGCGGCGCTCCGAGTGGCCGACGATCACCCACCCGACCTCCAGGTCCCGCAGCATCGGCGCGGAGATCTCTCCCGTGAACGCCCCGCTGGATTCCCAGTGGACGTTCTGCGCGCCGAGCCCGATCCCCGAGCGGGTCAGCAGCATCGCGGCGGCCGGCAGCGAAATGTAGGGAGGACAGACCACGACGTCGACGTTGCGGGGACGTTTGGCCGCCAGGAGCTGTTCGAGAAAGGCCGTTGTCTCCGAAACGCCCTTGTGCATCTTCCAGTTTCCGGCTACGAGATATCGCCGTACCATCAGCTCACCTCCAGCGCTTGCACCGCGGGAAGGGGGTTGCCCGCAACGAGCTGGAGCGAGGCGCCTCCTCCGGTCGACACGTGGCTCAACTGGCTCGCAACCCCGGCCTGGTGGACGGCCATGACCGATTCCCCGCCGCCGACGACGGTGAACCCGTCGCACGCCGCCATCGCATGGGCCACCGCCATCGTCCCCGCCGCGAACCGCTCCTTCTCGAAAACCCCCATCGGGCCGTTCCAGAAAACTGTCCGGGCGCCCCGTACCGCCTCGGCGTAGCGCGCGCGGGACGTCGGCCCGAGGTCGACGATCATCATGTCGGCCGGCACGGCGTCCGGAGCGGTCACCGCGACCCGCGACGGGTTGTCGAGGTCGTCGGCAACGACGACATCCTCCGGAAGCATCAGGTTCACCCCCCGCGCCGCAGCGCGTGCCATGACGTCCCGGGCCGTGGCGGCCATGGCCGGCTCGACAAGGGAACGTCCGACCTCGAGCCCGCGGGCGAGGAAAAAAGTGTTGGCCATCCCGCCGCCGATCGCCAGCGTGGCGACCTTGGCGAGCAGCGCTTCCAGCGGCGCCGTCTTCGTCGAGATCTTCGCTCCCCCGACGACGGCGACGAACGGCTGCTCGGGGCGCTCCACCACGCGGCGCAGCGCTGCGACCTCCGCCTCCATCAGGCGTCCCGCGGCCCGTTTCCCCCTGGGAAAGAGCGCCGGCACCGCGACGACAGAGGCGTGGGCACGGTGCGCCGTCCCGAACGCGTCGTTGACGTAGTGTGAAAACGGGGCGGCGAGCGTGCCGGCAAACGCGGGATCGTTCGCCTTTTCACCTGGATAGAACCTGAGGTTCTCGAGCAGGAGCAGCCCGTCCCGCGCCCCGGCAACGGCGGTGCCGACATCGTCGCCGAGGCAGTCCGGCATGAAGCGAACCGGCCGGCCGAGCAGCTTCTCCAGCGCGGCCGCGACAGGCCTGAGGGAGTACGCCGGATCGGGCGCCCCGTTGGCCTTGCCCAGGTGCGAGCACGCGGCCACGACCTTCACCCTCTCGAGCAACCAGCGAAGGGTCGGGAGCGCGGCCCGGATTCGCAAGTCATCTTCAACCTCGCCCCCGGCGACCGGCACGTTGAGATCGAGGCGGACCAGGACCCGGGCGCCGTCAACCGCCTCGAGATCTTCAAGACGCGGAATGGTCATCCTTCCCGCTCCGCCATGTATTCGAGAAGATCCATGCAGCGAAGCGAGTACCCATTCTCGTTGTCGTACCACGACACGACCCGGAAGAAGCTCGGGGTAATCTCGGCCATCAACGGAAGATCGACGATGCTGGAGTGGGTCTCGCCGATGATGTCGGAGGAGACAAGACCTTCGTCGGAGACGCCGAGAATGCCCTTGAGGCTTCCTTCGGCCGCCGCCAGGCACGCTTCGCGAAGCGCATCGATGTTCGACGGCTGCTCCGAGATGAAGGTCAGGTCGACGACGGAGCCGTCCGTCACGGGGACGCGCATGGCCGCGCCCTGGAGCTTGCCATCGAGCTCCGGGTACACGAGGCCGATCGCCTTGGCCGCGCCAGTCGTGGTCGGTACGATGTTGACGGCCGCGGCGCGCGCGCGCCGCTTGTCCTTGGGGTGCTGGACGTCCAGGATCCGTTGATCGTTCGTGTAGGCGTGGATCGTCGTCACCCATCCATGCGCGATCCCCACCGCCTCGTGCAGCACCTTCACCAGCGGGCCGAGGCAGTTCGTCGTGCAGGAGGCGTTGGACACGATCCGGTGCACAGCAGGATCGTACGTGTCGTTGTTGACGCCCATGACGAAGGTGGCATCGAGGTCCTTCCCGGGCGCGGTGACGATCACCCTCCGCGCGCCGGCCTCCAGGTGCGCGGACGCCTTGGCCCGGTCCCGGAACAGGCCCGTGGCTTCGAAAACGTAGTCCACCCCCATCTCCCGCCAGGGAAGCTCGGCGGGATTCCGCTCGGCGAGCACCTTGAACCGGTCCCCCGCCGCCACGATCTCGTCCCCCACGAGCTTCACGTCGCCCGGAAAGGCGCCGTGCACCGAATCGTGGGCGAACAGGTAGGCCAGCATGTCCGGAGATGTCAGATCGTTGACGGCAACGAGGTCAAACCCCTTGCGGGCGAGCAGATGCCGGGCAACCAGGCGCCCGATCCGGCCAAAACCGTTGATGGCAACGCGATACGTCATAGAGTACCTCCCGTGTCTGTCATGAAATCGAGTATACCGGACCCACCCGTATCCTGCCCACCATCCACGTTTCTCGAACGCTTCCAGTTACACCCGCCGAGGTATCGCACCCCCTTCGGCGAATCCGGGCCATCCCCCACCGGAAAGGCGGGACGCCTGCCGAAGAGGTGACGAGATTCGCACGGGATGGCCGTCATCCTGAGCACCGTCATGCCCCCAGTGGGGGCACCAGGGCAGGGACTCACAAACGAGGCGTCGTTCGCCTCAGCAAGGCATACGTTGACAATGACATACACGAGCTTCTCAATTGATCGCGAAATTCTTGTTTGTCGAAAGAAGGCACTCTTTTTCTGTCATCCTGAGGAGGCGTAGCCAACGAAGGATCTGGGTGGGGGCGTCTCCCGAAATGGGTGCTCTTTCTGCGGAGAAAGGCCCGGACCGGGGAGTCGCTGCGCCAAAGCAACCGGGCGGAACTCCGTCATGCGGTGGCCACGCGATTGGCACAGGGCCTGGTCCTTGCTCAAGACCCTGCCGCCAGCTTGAGGGGATCCCGCTCGCCGCCAAGAATCGCCCGGATGATCTGTATCCCGCTCATGCCCGTGATCTCCCGCAATACCCCGTGCAGCTTGATGTTCATCCGGGCCAAAACCCCCCACCCCGGCGGCCGAGACGAGCGTGTCTCATACGTGCCCTGGTTGCGATATTCAATACACGCTCTGGCTCCGCGGTGAGCTGGCAACGGCCTGAGAATGCTACCCCACAACCGCGTTCTCTTCACCGCCCTTGCTCGCACCCCTGCCGCAAACATCGCCAGACGATTTCCGAGACGCGCTCGAGATGCCAGCCGCTCCCAAGGATCGGTGGGGGCGTCCTTGCGTGTGAAAGATGCTGGACCCCCCACCCAGATCCTTCGTCGGCTTCGCCTCCTCAGGATGACAGGGAGAGAGATGTTTCGCCTCCTCAGGATGACAGGGAAAGTTGGCTTTCTGCAATGACAGGGAGAGACGGCTCTTCGGGAGGACAGGAGGGGGACAGCGGTGGGCGTCTCGCCCATCACGGCGCGCAGTCCAATCCTGGCGAGGCGACGCCGAGACCCCGGGTCAAGGCACGCCGAGCTCGCAGCATCCACGCGATCCACGCCCCGACACCCCGAGCGAAATGTTCTGCGGGTTGCGCGGGGACGGGCCGCAACGAGGCGAGGGGCAATCCCGCCCGGGGCACGTC